>CALCCE010000180.1 GCA_937899835.1 uncultured Flavobacteriales bacterium
ACAGCAAAAACTATTCAACGCTTTAGACCCTGACCGAAGGAGAAAAGCCCAATGGGTTGCCAAAAGCAGCAACTATTTATCCCTGGGTGTAGGCTTTACTTACATTTTTTTCCCAGTGGTGCCTTCCGTGCAGTTCTGCTATTTATTGGTGGTGCCTTGGTTGGTGCTCATCTTGGTTAAAAGGCAACCTGATTATTATCGTGCCTTTTCTTTTGAGGAGTCGCCTTATGAGGGGTTTAATTTAGTGTTTTTGAGTGCTTGCGTTAGCCTGATGGCCAAGGGTTACTATCAATTCACTTTGCTTCATTACAACAATTTGTTGTGGATCACCCTGGTCCTCTGCCTCCCTCTTTCCTTGTTGTTTTATCGATTGGTTTTTCAGGAATTTCAATTTGGTACAGCAACTATAATCGCGAAAACAACCCTCTTGTTTGCCGTCTTCATTCCTATGGCCCTTTATATAGGCGCTGCCCTGCTCATACTCAATTGTACTTTAGATTATTCAACCAGCTTTCGCACCAACGCCTTTTTGGTAGATAAATATTCTTTCACCGAAGATGAAAACACCCCTACTGAGTTCGCACTGGAAATAGAATTTCAAGATGAATTCGATCACCTCACCACCCTAAACGTTGATGAACAACGCTGGAATAACTTTCGCATTGGACAGCCACTACAGTTCAAAATACGGAAGGGGTGGCTGGGTGGGCCTTGGTGTACTTCGTTTGTTCCAGTGAATCATCTTGACTTTGGTTTCAAAATAGCGACCGATTCTGACCGTAAACCATTGAACTCCAGTTATACGATTATCGCCACTAACGGATATGTTGATACACTAAGGAACACTTCGGACAGTACCCACTTTCAACTCTGTTTCGATCGGGAATATATCATTACGTTCGGTAGCGAAGGCTACCAGAGCAAGACCATTTTATTCGACACTAAAAATGTTCCTGAATCTATCGTTGACCGGGCGGGAGGCGAACGGCCCGGAGCGGTAAATTTGTTTCCGCTGGAAAATCTACAGCAAAACAATACGGTGGCACGCTTTTTCTACGATCCAGAAAAGGCAGATTTCTATTTTGAGTTTTTCGCCAATCAGACGCGGGTGCTCAGCTCGCCTTAGGGCATCTTACCCGATAGACCAGAAGGGTTTTAAAAGATGCATTTAGCTGGTGCTATATAGCTCATTCCGTCGTAAATTCGATTCTGTAGATCAACTACATTTCTGGACTATGCCCCAACACCGCGTCCCTTTCGAGGGAGTGCTCAATATCCTCCGTTTCAACTGGCATTTTTATGTGTTGGCCGCTGTGTTGTTGGTCGGCATTTTGGTCAGTACTGTTTTTTTACCCGTTGAATGGAAGCCTTTCGTATTGCTGTTGGCAGTCTTGGGTAGCTTGCCCATCGTAGTTTCGTTGTTGGTTTCCTGGTATGTGTACGATGCTTCGTCCCTCTACCAACTGCCGTGGCTCCAAGGGGTTTCTTTTCAAAAGGCACTGACCCTCAATGCCGGATTTGATGAAACCACTGTTTTGCTCCAACATCAATTCCCTTTTTGTGACCTAACGGTAGCCGATTTTTACAATCCACAACAACACACCGAAGTTTCGATCAAACGGGCGCGAAAGGCCTATCCGCCACAGCCACAAACGGTATCGGTTACCACTACTTCCTTGCCTTTTCCCGATGCTGCCTTCGATGGAATTTTAGCCATTTTATCCGCCCACGAAATTCGAGACGAGCAAGAACGGATCGCTTTTTTCAGAGAGCTCAAACGAAGCCTAACACCCGATGGACGGGTTTGGGTGACCGAGCATTTGCGCGATGTTCCCAACTTTTTGGCCTACACCCTGGGCTTTTTTCATTTTCATTCCAGGGCTACATGGTTGCACACCTTTCATCAGGCAGGCTTTTCGATACAGGGCGAGTTAAAAACCACTCCTTTCATCACCACTTTTGTGCTTACCGCCGATGGACCTTCACTTTAAAATTATCGGAACATTGCTCATGGTCTTGGCCTTGGCCCATGGGATTTTCCCCCGGTACTTCAATTGGAAGGAGGAGCTTCAGCCGTTGAGCCTTATCAACCGTCAAATGATGGAGGTGCACACCTTTTTTGTAGCCTTGGTGGTTTTTCTCATGGGGCTGCTGTGTTTCATCGAAGCCTATGCTTTGGTGGAAACTGCATTGGGCAAGACCATTTCTGTCGGCATGGCCATCTTCTGGACCGCACGACTGTTTGTCCAGTTTTTCTGGTATGCTGCAAAGCTCTGGAAAGGCAAAGCTTTGGAAACCTCCATACATGTTTTGTTTAGCTTGCTTTGGTTTTATGTAAGCATTGTTTGTTGGGCCAATGCACTGGAAGCACTGTAAGCCGACCACGAGGTTTTCACAATGCAAGCTTGTAACCTAATGCAAGCCGTTTGGGTCCTTTTCCGGCAAGAGAAGGGCAATCCATCTTTCATTCATTCGAAAAATCCTCAACCAATCGAGATAATAAGTTTCTTTGCACCACCATGGCGGCACTCGTTTATTACCTGGTTCTTCCCCTGCTCTACCTCATTTCTATTCTTCCTTTTTGGGTGCTCTACCGCATCTCTGATTTTTTATTTGCAGTGGTGTATCACCTGATCGGTTACCGCAAAAAGGTAGTGATGAACAACCTGCGGAATTCATTTCCCGACAAATCCGAAGCGGAACTACAAGGAATCCAGAAACGCTTTTATGTGTTTTTCTGTGACCTGATTCTCGAAACCCTGAAAACGCTAACGGTTTCCCCCACCACCTTAGCGAAACGACTTGCCTTCAAAAATTTAGAGGTATTCCAGCGCTACTACGATCAAGAGCAAAGTATCATTATTGTGATGGGCCACTGGGGCAACTGGGAATTGGGTGGCGCCCGCTTTGCCATTGAGCCTTTGCACAAGCTCTATGTCATTTATCATCCGCTACACAACAAGTATTTCGACCGCCTGGTGTATTACATGCGCACCCGTTTGGGCAATGGGCTTTATGCCATGAAAGACACCCTTCGAGGAATGGTACGCGACAAGGCGGAACTCAACGCTACGGCCTTTATTGCCGACCAAACCCCTTCTCGGCGGGGTGCTCATTGGATGCAGTTTCTCAACCAAGACACTCCGGTATTTACCGGTACCGGAAAAATTGCCCATAAAATGAAGTACCCGGTGGTGTATGCCGGAGTGAGGCGTACCAAACGTGGGCATTACGAAATTGAGTTGGAGGATTTGGTTCCCAACCCTGCTGAAGTTGATCCTGTTGAGATTTTAGAGCGTTTTAACCGCCGGTTGGAGAAAGACATCAAAGAATTACCAGAAATCTGGTTGTGGACTCATCGGCGATGGAAGCACAAACGTCAGGAGTAGTACGTATATTTGCGCCATGCTTCGGTTAAAGGATTTGATGAAGGCAACGAAGAAGTTTGCCAAGGAGGACAGGAAGAAGAGTTGGAGGCTGACAATTTCTACGGCTCTGCTGTTATTGAGCGCATTTTTTCTGGCCCTGGCGCCTTTTCATCTGGCCATCCGCATCCCAGCCTCTTTGGTTGCCGGGTTGTTGCTGGTACGCATGTTCATCATCTACCACGACTATCTGCACCACACCATTCTGCGCAATTCTAAGTTGGCCGAGGTGATATTTACCATTTACGGACTGTATACGCTCAATCCGCCAAGCATTTGGAAAAGGTCGCACGACCACCACCACAAACACAACGCAAAACTCTTCACTACCGCTATTGGCACCTTTCCGGTGGTAACCAAAGAAAAATACCACTCCTTTTCTTCCAAGGAGCGCCTCAACTATTTGTTTATTCGCCACCCCTTGACGATTGCAGCTGGCTACATTTTCGCATTTGCCTGGGGCATGACCATGCTTTCGTTGATTCGCAGCCCTAAAAAGCATTGGGATTCTGCTCTTGCATTACTCCTTCATTTTGGAATTGGACTAACGGTGCTGCTCACCATGGGTTGGCTTGCCTTTCTGTTGGGCTTCTTGTTGCCGGCTTTAGTTTCGAGTGCCTTAGGCTCTTACCTGTTTTATGCGCAACACAATTTTCCCAGTGTCACTTTTGCCGATCAGGAAGGGTGGACCTACATCAAAGCCGCGTTGGAATCGTCAAGCTATATGAAAATGCACTGGGTATTGCACTGGTTTACTGGTAACATAGGATACCACCACATTCATCACGCCAATGCCCGCATTCCCTTCTACAACCTGCCTAAAGTGTATGCTGCGGTGCCCGAATTTCAGGAGGCCAAAACCACCTCGCTCCTACCCGGAGACATCTGGAAGTGCCTGCAATTGAAAGTGTGGGACCCGGATGCTGGCCGGATGTTGAAAGCCAGCGAGTTGTAGACGCTCTACCCATCAGAACAAAGACTAATGAAAAAGGGCTTCCAGATTTTTGGAGGCCCTTTTTGTTAAAAGCGATTTAAAAGTGTTTGCCAGGTGATGCTTCGATCTACGGACGAATAAACTTCATCTGATAGGGTTTTCCATCTACATTTAAGTGCAGTACATAGGTTCCCGAAGCCCACTGCCCGGCTTCGATGTGCAGTCCCTGGCTTTGTAGTTGGCGATTGCCGCTGGCCATCAACTGTCCATTGAGCGAATAAACCTCAAAATACAAGGAACGCGTACGCACGTCACCAAAGCGGATGCGTACCGTTTCGTTGATCGGGTTGGGTTCGATGCTCGGAAGAATAAGATCCCGTGTCGTTGGTTCTACAATTGTATGGGTCACCCGAAAAGAGATTTCCGGTTCTCCTTCCACCCAAAGGGTGTAGGTACCAGTATCTTTCAATGCGGCCGTCAACCGATCGTTTTCGAGCATATCGGTAAAAAAGCTATTGTAGGGAATGTCGTCGGCATAACCAATTTGACTAAAGGAATAGTACTGTAACTCCGGAGCAGTAAAGTGCATATTAAATGACTCTCCGTTGAGTTGCCATTGGCTTCTAAAATACAATGCCGTTTCACCGTTGCGGTCGCTATACCATTGCTTGAATTCAAAGGTTTCGTCCGGATCGATGTAATGCACCGATTGGTCGCGGATGGTACGGCCGTTGGAAATTCGCTCCAGGCGAAGGGGCAGGGTGGTCGGGTTGGAAGCTCCCTTCACCCCATTGTTCGATGAAGCTGTTGGTGCCTCGACGATCCAAAACACGTTGCATTCGTCAAAGTTGTATCCATAACCGTTTTGACAAAACATGTATTTACCGGGTTGATCTACCCTTCGATCACCCGTATACACTTCGCGAGCGGTGCTGCTGGTAATGTGTGAGATTTGATAGGCGCAATAACTGGGCATACAATTCCAGGTGGGTTGTCCGTAGTAGTGAAACTTCAAATAATCATCAGGTGCCAATACAAAGGTTTTGAACTGAAGTACATTGACATCCTGAACCGGTTGGCCTAAACGATGCAAGGTAACTTTAAAGCCACAATCGCAGCCTCCGGCGTGAGCAAGCACCGGGAAAAACAATAAAAAAAACAACAGGTAGGAGAGTGCATGTTTTGATTTCATAGTGTTAGACAAATGTTGAGAATAGGACCTTAACGTATTCGTGCTAAACGCATTGTGCCGTTCGCCATTTCTTTGAAAAGAATCAATGGCCTACCCAATCGGTAATGCCTTCACCAGAAATGTCTGTCGATGATTGTAGCGGATTTGCAATACCCTACCCTTTGAGAGTCGATGCATGCTATCTGCGCCAACCTTATCAGCTTCACGCAAACAACCCCAGGCTCTAAAATACCGTCGAATTTGAGACAAAGACCGATGGATATCTCGTTCTACCTGCAACAGTTGACGTACTTCTCGCAACGTCCACCAGCGTGCTTTTTTCGGGTGGTTTTCTTCCTGCTCCTGCAATAGATTCCAGAGCAAGCTCCCCCCCGAACGTTTGAGCAGCGGTTGATGCTTTTTCCTACCGCGCTTGCGGGGTTTTAGGCCTTCCAGGCCTTGCTGTTGATAGGATTTGCACCACAGCCTTACGGTGCTGTAACCAATTCCCAGTTTACGGGCAATACTGATTCGGGTTTGCCCCTCTTGAAACACGCCTTGAATGACTTTTTGCCGCAACTCCCACAGGGTTTTCGACTTGGCATAGCGCAGGTTTTTCAATCCGTACATGAGTTGAAGCTAAGCGCTAATATTTTACGAACCTATTCTATTTTGGCAATTGACGCCCTTTTCTTGTGAACGTAGCCTTGTACACAACCAAGTGCAAGAGGAAACTAAGAAGGAAAGGAGTTACTGACTGAGGATTTTTGAAGAGTCGGCTATCTTGGTCTTGTTGACCATCACCCCCACACCTGGTCATCTCCAAATTTTTTGATTCAGATGCTTCAATCCTATGTTGCGGGAATGCACTTCCCACAGGCTTTGTCAAACCACCAAACGTTTGCCCGGCAAGCGGGCTACTCTTGGTGGGAACGCATAAAATTCAACCATAAAGTAAACCTGGGTTTTCGAGCGGCCAACGCCCGCCTCAAAGAGACCCTCGAACGAGGCGCCTGTTTTTACGGCCCTTTCAAAGGAGAATTCGGCCACTTTACGGCACATACTCTTCCCTTTTTGATGTACCTCCACCAACAAGGCGTGCGCATTCACTACTGCGGCATGGATTTGCACCGGCCGCTTTTGGTGGATGAAAAAGGCGAGAGCATTGTAGAAACCGCCGTTTGGTTGCGCGATTTTTTCGGTGAAGTGCCGCCAGTTTCTAATTCTACCGTACCTCCCGCTGATGTTATACAGCAGATGCAGCAGTTCTACAGCCGGGCGCAAGCTACCGACCTTCCGCTTTGGGACATTGCCGACGATTTCTTCTATTGGTTTGTTCATCGACAATGGCTCCTCAAAGGGCATACACACACCTACGACCTTTCCAAATTTTACAAATCGCGCTACGAAAAAAGTTGTGTCATTTTCCCACGCTCGAAAGGGGCACGAGAAAGCCACAACCACGGCCTTGCCTGGGACTATACCAAAGTAATCGACCGTCTATTGCCTTGGTACGACCACATTTACGTTTGCGGCCATCCCGCTCAGGTGCTGCACCTCGAAGCCCGCCCAAAGGTGGAGTTGCGCATCACTGCTGACAATGCCAGCATTTTGGAGGCTTGTTCCAACGCTAACCTGATTCTTACCCAACATTCGGGGGTCAATAACTTGGGAGAATTTACCAATACGCCCGTCTTGTTGCTGTATCGGGGTGGTGAAGGGCCAGAAGACATCGGTAGCCTCAACAACACGCTTTGGTTTCGGCAAGGATTGCAAGAGCAATACCCGCTTTCGTATGCCTTTGACCTGGACCAACTCGAAGCTTTTGTGATTCAACACACCAAAGTACCAAGGGGATGAACAACCAACTAACCGCCTATTTCCAGCAAAGGCCACACTTAGGCGTCTTCATCCAGGCAAGGATGGGATCTAAGCGACTGCCCGAAAAAATGGGTAAGCCGTTTTACGGCAGTCAAACCATTCCTATGCTCCTCATTGAGCGGCTTCTAAAAGCAGGAATTCCGGCTAACCAACTCTTTTTGCTCACCACCAACTTACCTCAGGATTTTGGTCTTGTTGAAGTAGCTGAACGTTTTAGCATTGGAGTACACCGTGGCCCGGTCAACGATGTGCTTACCCGATTTGTACAAGCCGCTCACCGGTTCAGCAAAAGCACCATTGTACGGGTATGTGCTGACAATCCCTTTTTACAGCCCCAATACATATTGCCGCTTTTGATGCGCCTGGAGCAAGAAAATGCGGATTATGTCACGTACCAATTTGCAAGTGGTCTACCGGCCATTCTTTCGCATACCGGCCTCTGGTCCGAAGTCTGTAGCCTGAGCGCACTAAAACAAGTTCGGCTAAAGACGAACAAAGAAAACTACCGTGAACATGTCACCAATTACCTCTACACGCCCAATTCTGGTTTTCGTTGCTCGTTCGTTCCGGTTCCTTCCCCATGGGACAATTTTCAAGATTACCGTTTGACGGTAGACACCGAGACTGATTTTAATGCCTTGAAAACGCTCTATCTGTTGTGGCAAGCTCGCCCACAATCTCTGCCCCAACTTTTACTGAATAACCCCGAGTGCTGCACCCACATGGCCTCTCAAATTTTAGCCAATGCTAAATGAACCTACTTATTTGATAGGTGAAATCGGTCAGAACCACAACGGTTCGCCCGATCTTGCCATGCTGATCATCGACCTCATTTCCCGCCCGGTGAAAGAAGAAGTTACCGGAAAGATGCTTTGCGGCATGAATGCCGTAAAACTCACCAAACGCGATCTGAACCAAGAACTGAGTCGATCACAAATGGAGCAACCTTACCAATCGCCTCATTCTTTTGGTAAAACCTACGGTGAACACCGTGCTTTTCTAGAGTTGAGCGATGAGACACATTACGACATTTACCTCCACGCCAAATCCAAAGGGCTCGACTTTGTAGAGACCTTGTGCGCTCCGGGGTGCTTGTCGTTGCTGCGCTACTTTGAGCCTGATTACCTAAAAGTAGCAAGCCGCGACCTTACCAATCTGCCTTTGTTGTTAGCATTGGCCGAAACCGGTATTCCAATGATCGTGTCTACCGGTATGTCGGGCGAACGTGAATTGGGCGAAGCAGTAGAAGTTATCACCCGCTACCACGATCGGCTTTCGATTTTACATTGTGTTTCGCAGTACCCTACTGCCCCGTCCAATGTGAACCTTGCAACCATTCCTTTCTTGCAGAAACGATACCCGCAATTTACCATTGGTTACAGCGACCATACCATTGGCATATCTACCCCGGTGGCAGCTTGTGCCTTGGGAGCTAAAATCATTGAAAAACACATTACCCTCGACCGTAGAATGAAGGGCAGCGATCAAGCGGGTTCCTTAGGCCCGGATGGGGTGCACCGAATGGTACGCGACATTCGGGTATTGGAAATGGCCCTTGGCAAATCGGCCTTGTTTGTGGAGCCAGACACCAAATCTGCCCGCTACAAATTAGAACGGTCAGTGGCGACCCGCAGGCGGCTAAGGAAAGGCGACCTCGTGAAGGAATCGGACCTGCACTTGCTATCGCCTGGTGACGGCCTCAAGTGGTCAGAACGACACAAGATCATTAACAAACGGGTGACGACCGATGTCCCTCAAAATGAAATTCTATACTATGATTTCGTCCAGTGAATTTTTTGCCCATCTCGATCGACTTACGCTGAGTACTCCTTACCCTACTAACCTTTCTGAGTTGCCAAATGAAATGCACGACCACATTTTGGAGAGTTTTCAGGAAGATTATGGCCGGTATTATTTCGGTCAAGGTCCGATTTCATTGAAAAAGGTAACCGATTTCCCAGGCCTTTTGGCCACTTTGCTTTACCGGGTTTCCCGGTACCTGTACCTGCGCAACCGAGAAGACCGGGCGTTGATTACTTCGAATGCGGCTCGTTACCTCACGCACATGGAGTTGTATTACTCGGCTGACATTGGTCCGGGCTTGAAAATCAATCACGGCTTAGGTCTGGTGGTAGGAGCCCGGGTAAAACTGGGAAGGCAAGCCTTGCTACACCACAACGTCACCCTCGGAGAAAAAAACGGGGGACGCCCGGAGATTGGAAATGAAGTGACGATCTACCCCGGAGCTATCATTATTGGCAAGGTGCACATCGGAGACAAGAGCACCGTTGGTGCGAACAGCTTGGTGATGCACACTTTTCCTCAAAAAGCATTGCTGGTAGGTTCACCAGCTCAAAACTTACGCGCATGATTAAATTAGTATTGACCGATATAGATGGCGTTTGGACGGACGGCGGCATGTTCTACGACCAAACAGGCAACGAGTGGAAAAAATTCAACACCTCGGACAGTGCCGGTGTTTTGTTTTGCCACCGCCTGGGCATTCCGGTGGGGATCATTACCGGAGAAAATACGGCAATTGTTCGCCGAAGGGCCGAAAAATTGGGTATCGATTATTTGCGCCAGGGCATCGTAGACAAAGTTTCTGAAGCCAATTCGATTCGTTTGAAACTCGGCCTGGATTGGGAGGAGGTAGCTTACATCGGGGATGACCTTACCGACCTGGCGCTACTCAAAAAAGTGGGAGTGGCTTACGTGCCGGCCAACGCTCCTGATTACATCAAGCAAATGGTGCAAGGAGTAACCCAAAAAGCAGGAGGAGAAGGTGCCTTCCGCGAATTTGTGGAAGCGCTGTTGCGTCCGAAACTCAACGAACTCGTAGCCAGTTACCTCCACTATTCATGAAGCAACTGTTGCAGTTGCTCCGCCTGGGGCAGCATCAAGAAAGGTTTGGACAGTATGGCCCGGAGTGGATTGCCTGGAAATCGATTAGCACCATGCACTCTTACCGCATTCCCGCCACTGACAATTCGAAGTGGTTGTTGTTGCGCTACCTGCCGGGATGTATTCGATGGGTGCTCTCGGCTAAGCCTTTGGTAGTAGAAGCTCCCGGCAGCAAAGAAGCCGTTTTGCACATTGCTCCTAAAGGGGAAGACCGCAACCATGAATACCTGTGTTCGGTGCGTCAACCAAAGGCCTTAATGTGTTTGTACAAAAGTAACCTTGGGCCAATTTCCAATGCGCACCGTTTCCGCTTGTTGTGGCAGCTACTCCCTTTGTTATGGTTTCTCCTTCGGGCCACCTGGCGCTTCCCCGACCGGTACCGGAATCTGGCTTTTGCCTTGCGCGAATGCCTGGAAACGGCTTGTTTACTCCAATTGTTACAACATCACCATATCGAGCGGGTATATATGTTTGGTGGATTTGAGAAAGATGCCAACCTGTTTGCACTGGCTTGTCAATCGACTGGTATTTACATCCATAAAATTCCATCGTCCAATTCTTTGATCTATTTCTACACCTACCTCATTGCTGACGAATTGGCATTGACTACTGCCTACCATCAAGAGGAGGCCAACCGGCTGTTGGGCATGAAATGGAACGTGGGGAAGTTGAGTGAATGGCCACCGATGAATGCACATCGCCTGCATGTGCAACTGCCTACCTACCGCAAGCCTCCGCCACAAAGCCTGGGCTTTTATTCCCGGGGAGCATGGTTTCGAAAAGTAGCAGGCGACAGTTCGCGCAATGCCGGAGAGTTAGCCTCAGAATTTGAATTGATCCGTCAGCTGCGCGCTTATCATGTAAAGCATCCGCAGGTAAACCTCACGGTTTTTCTCCATCCTATCGAACGATCTAATCTGGAAGCCTACCAAAAAGCGGAGGGTTATTACCGGACGGTGATCGGCAGTTCCGTGCAGGTTTACCCTTTCGGGAAAGATACGCTGGAGGGCTTTGATGCGGTAGACGTAGCCATCTCTTCTTATTCTTCTTCCAACATCGAACGGTTGTATTGCGGCTTTAAAACCTTGTTTGCTCCGCTACACATGAAGAATCCGTTGTTCAACACCCGGGTAATGCAACCCATTACGATTCTTGATGCCGAACAGGTGGAACCGGTCATCAACAAAACCTTGGCTTTGAGCCGACAGGCCTTTTTCGCCCAAGAAAACTTGTCTACCTTTTTGGCAGCATCAGTTCAATTGACACCCGATTCCTTATCCTCCGAAGAACAAAAGATTGCTTGAGGGCAAGAACCAATACTAAAAGGGGGATTCCAGCAATGAATGATGAGTTTACTTCCTCCATCTTCATTTTTCTATTGTTGTCCATTACGCTGGTTGGTTACCTTTTGTGGCATAAACGGAACGGTTATACTGAATACTCGAGAGCGGAAGACCAACCTGACCAAACGGGTTGAATGATTTGAAGTTTCTAATTTTCTGTCAACTGAGCCAAGGCAATTGACTTTCTACCTCATTAAAGTGCGCCAAGTGTTCCAAATTGTATAATTTAAACCGGTACTTAGACCCCAAGTGTGATGCAACAACTTATTATTCTCGGAACCGGAGGTAATTGTATTGACATTCTCGATACTGTAAACGAGATCAATGCCCGTACACCTACCTTTGAATGCATTGGCTTTTTGGATGACAATGAGTCGACATGGGGCACTGAATGCCATGGTATCGAAGTACTTGGAAATTTAGAATCGGCTCAAAACTATCCCAAGGCCTATTTTGTAAATGGTATTGGTAGTCCTTTCAACTTCTGGAAGAAGGAAGCCATCATTCGCAAAACAGGTTTAAGCATTGATCGATTTGCCACCATCGTGCACCCGAGCGCGCAAGTTTCTCAAATGAGTTCACTGGGCCGAGGGACGGTGATTTTACAAAATGTGGTGGTCGCTTCCAATGTGCGCATTGGCCATCATGTAATTATTCTGCCCAACAGTGTCATCAGTCACGATGACGTGATCGGAGACTACACGGCCATCACCGGTGGCGTTTGTATTTCGGGTGGGGTAACCGTGGGCAAACTGTGCTACATTGGCACCAACAGCGCGGTGATCGGGAACACGACTATCGGCGAACGCAGTTTGGTGGGCATGGGCAGCAATGTGCTTTCAGCCGTTCCGGCCAACTCGGTAGTGGCAGGCAATCCGGCTCGGTTCATACGCCACACCATTTCAGAAGCTTAAGTTGATGTTCCTACTTCTTAGGGAGTAGCATCGGACACCATTGACAGATAGTCAGCGGGCACGTGGTTGTTCACCAACGGGTGCTGAATGGGAGGCTCGTCTCGCTTGTATTCGCCCAATAGTGGATGGAAAAGCGTCATCAGTTCTACCTCTTTGCCGTACCAGATTTTGTCGTAGACTTTGCCGTACATGAATTGCGCCTTGGCCGGGCTGTGGTATTTTTCTCCGTAGGCACGGCAAGCACGCCCCAGGGTTTCGCGCAAATCGGGGCGAGTGACCAGCATCCGCAATTGATCTTTGACGTTTTCGGGAGTGGTGGAAAGCATGGGGCACTCGTTGAGGTAGCTGAACCTCCGGAAGATGTGGAGCGCATTTTCATACTCCTCCAGGTTGCCCAATACCGGTAAACCTGTAGCAAATCCTTCCATGGAAGTGAGCGCGTAGGCCCAGTAGAGTTGCTCTACCAGAATGTCAGCCTCTTCCCGCATGAGGCGCAACACTTCTTCATTTTGCACATTTTCGAGTAAAATGAGCTCTACTTGCAGGCCTTCTTGTTGCAATTCTTCTACCGCCCGAACCAAAAACTCCGTTCCTTTTATACCACGGTGGTTGGGTGCATGAATCACCTTTACCACACCGTTTTTCCCATTCGCATCGGAATAATGCGCTTTAGGTTGAATTTTATCGGTGTCTACCACAATCATATTCATGGGCATCACATCCCATCGCGGCATGGCATCAATTTGAAAGCCAACAATGACGCAATCGGCATTGAGTGCCCAATATTTTATGTTGCGTTCGGTTTGTTTTTCGATCCACACACGCCCGGGATAGTTGATCAAAAAACCGGTTTTGATGCTTTGATTTCTAATGGTGGAATTGCAATACAAATCACCTCCCACGCCAGTAATCACCACTTTGCAGCCAAACCAATGCAATAGTTGAGCTTCAAAAGGGCGCATCCAGGTATTGCACAAAAAGCCTCCGTAGAAATGGTGGTGGAATATATCGGCTCTTTTCACTGCATAGGTAAAGGCAATAATGGGCCGAAACCAGTTGAGCAGCATCTGATCGATTTTACCTATTCCGGTAACTTTCAATTCATCGGTAAAACCATCGAAAGTAGTTCGGTTTTGGTAGTTCATGTGCCACTTCATGAGGGTTTCCGAATGGTACCCATTGGCTTGCATGGCATCCGACCAATATTGGTTGTTCATCAGCGGATGATCGCCCCAAATGAGCCTTGGTTTCGCTTCGGGGTGCAGGCGGTGGTAGCGCTTTCGCTGCATCCTGATCATGAGCCAATAGGTGACTAGGCAGAGGTAAAAAACCGGAACCAGGGTCAGTAAGAAAATCAGGTTTTTGATCGGTTGAAACAATCGCATTGCGAAGAAGGGGCAATTTGTTGTAAAGGCGAATTTACATTCAGTGTAGCCGGGCCAATGTATCGGCTTCTAAGGCACGTAACATGCGGTTGAAAACAAAGATATACATGTTGCAGAAGTAGCTACATGGTGTCTGTAAAAAAGGAAATGACGTTGGCAAAAGACTACTCGTGGTACTCCGTAGGGAGCAGGTTGTTGACCAAAGGATGCTGAATGGTGGTTTGCTGCTGAAAGGTCGTGCCCAGGATGGGATGGTAAAGGGTTAGCAGATCTACCTCTTTGTGCCACCAAATTTTATCGTAGACGTTTTCAAAAAGTATATGAGCCGCTTTGGCACTGTGGTATTTTTCGCCGTATGCCCGGCTGGCTTTTCCGAGTATTTGCCGCAACCGGGGCTGCGTTACCAAACTACGCAGTTGGTGAGTAATGTTCTCGGGAGTAGCCGAAAGCATGGGACACTCACTCAGGTAGCTAAACCTTCTAAAAATGGGCAGTGCATTTTCACCTTCTTGTAAATTGCCCACCACAGGCAAACCGGTTGCGAAACCTTCAATGGCGGTGAGGGCATATGCCCCGTACAACTGTTCTACCAAAATATCCGCTTCTTCACGCATTAAGCGCAATACTTCTTGGTTTTGAACTCCTTCCAGCAACAATAACTCCACCTTTAGGCCTTCTACTTGCAAATTTTTAACGGCTTCAATAATGAATTCGGTGCCTTTGATGCCCCGATGGTTGGGCGCATGCATCACCTTGACCACTCCGTTTTGACCATTGGCAGAAGAATACCGTTGTTTGGGTTGAATGCTCTCCGTATCGATGGTAATCATATTAAAGGGCATGACATCCCAACGGGGCATGTCGTCAATTTGAAAGCCGAGTATTACGCAATCGGCTTTCAGCGACCAATAGTTGACGTTGCGCTCTACCCTGGCTTCCTCCTTCACCCGTTGGGGATAATTGATGAGAAAACCGGTTTTAACGCTTTGGTTTCTAATTTTCGAAATCCGATAGAGGTCCCCTCCTACTCCGGTGATCACCACTTTGGCACCCATCCAATGCAACAACTGGGCTTCAAAGGGCCGAAGCCAACATGCACTCAAAAAACCTCCATAAAAGTGATGGTGGAAAATATCAGCCCGCTTGATGGCATAGGTAAATGCCATTTGTGGTAAAAACCAATTGCGCAAGGTGCGGTCGAGGCGTGGAATGCCCAGCACCACCAGAGTATCGGTAAAACGATCGAAAGTACTCCGGTTTTGATAACGCATGTGCCACTTCATCAAGGTTTCGGAAGTGTAGCCTTTTTTCTTCATCGCCTCCGACCAATATTGGTTGTTCATCAGTGGATGATCGCCCCAAATGAGACGCGGAAGAGCATTGGGATGTTGTTTTCGGTAGCGTTGGCGCTGCCCATGGATAACCATCCAATACACAAACAGGCACAGGTGAAAGGTAGGCACCAGGGTAAGGGCCAGCACCGTATTTTTAATAAGCTGATAGGCCTTCATCAACGATTAGTCGTACCCGATTTTATCCAGGTAAGCGTTTACCCGGTCTTTGCATTTGTGCCTTACCGAATTGAAGATAAGGTAAGGATCGTGTAGGTCTTTTACCTTGCATGCTGCCTCCAATACCCTTATTCCACTGTCTTGGGTCAGAATTACCACCTGGCGATTTTCGGAGTCGCGTTCTACTACCTTACCAGGAATGCGCCCAATGTAGTTGCTCAACTCGGGAGCAGGTTGCACGCGCCAGAGGTGTACCTTTTCACCACGGAAATAGGTGTAGGCACCGGGATAGGGAGCCGATTGGGCACGAATGAAATTGAACACTTCCCGGGTAGTTTGCGTCCAGTCAATTTCTCCATCTTCGGGGCCGCGATGACACGTATAACTGGCTTGAGTCGCATCTTGGGGTACCAATTGAAACTTACCGGAAAGCAACAAGTCAATGGTTTCGTGAAGGGCATTTACCGTTACTTCGTGGGCTTTTTGCATCAACTCAGCAAGGTGCCATTCGTTTTGGAGGGAAATGCGGTATTCCAAAGGCTCACCCTTCTCATTGGCTACCAAGGGGCCAGCATCGTATTCAGCATTCAGCTGCAACATCCGCATTTCGTACTCCGGCTCTCCATTGATAAGGTACCAGGAAAGGCCTGCCCATCCGCGGTAGCGCGGCAAGCCTGAGCCGTGAAGCCCCAGATAACCGTGGGCTGAAAAATCGAGAAACTCGGTGGGCAAATAACTGCGCCAAACGCCTCCGCCTAAAATGACATCGGGTTGTGCGGCTTTGGCTTTTTGCAATAGCTCCTCCTCTACCTTATCGCTTATTGCATAAGGTATTTGTTGCGCTTGTGCCAGCCCTTCCAGGGATTCAGCATAGGTACGTTCATCAGGGTAACCGGGCATAAAAATCGCCAAAACCAGCTCAATATCCTTGCGCTCAAGCAAGGATCGAAAAGTGATAAGTGCCCTTTCTGTGCCTCCGATAAAGAGCACCTTGAGCTTTTTTTGAGCCGAACTTTCCATCAATGTGTTGGCGTTTCAGAATCTTTAAAATTCATAAATCCTCCTTCAAAATCCATCCCAATGCCTGCATCTACTGTAGCCGCGATGGTTTCTTCGATTGAGTGACCATTTCTGCGTGCACGTGCCGCCATTTCTCCTACCTTCAGCCCTTGAGCATTCAACTGCAGGGCCAGTCGGATTCCAAATTTTCCCGCATCAAAAGTCATGTAGCCAAAAGGTGCAATGTGTTGCGGGTAATGCAGAAGCCCGGATTTTTGGAGGTCTTCCACATCAATATTTCCCATAAAATGCCCCCATCGTAAAACCGGATGGGCAGTGGCTAATTCGGCAAAAGAAAGCCGAGCATCGGGGCCCAACAATTGCCGTGGATCAGTATGCTCAGCACATACTACAGCATCGGGCGATTTCATTTCCAGCAGCCGCCGAATTTCTGCATAGGGATAGCATCGGTAAGCACGTTCGGAGCCAGTAGCCGTAAACCAATCGAAATTCAGCTCCAATTTTTCAAAAGTGTTGGCAATGCACTTTCCGGTGAAGCCTCCGCCAAGGAGCACCAGGTGGTTGTGTACGGCTTCAATGCCCAAGCTAAAGAGCAGCTTTAGCACCATCATACCAGGATAATCCACCATGCTGTTTTTTTCGTAACGCTCATTAGTACCAATCACCGGAATACCTGCTTGTTGACAAGCGGAAAGGTCTATTTCCCCGGGTCGCCATTCCCAGGTTTCCCACATGAGTGGTAGGACCGCTGTAGGTTTCAGGCGCTTGATTTTCTCGCTCGTGATGGGCCGTAAAAAACCAGAATTGGTCATGATGTCTACCTTTTGCCAATTGGCCAAGGGCATATCGGTATCAAAGCAATGCAGTAAATCTTCTATACCGAGCGTTTTTGCCATTTCTCCGATGTGGCTGGCGTTCTCCTCGAAAGTACCGTGGCGTGAGTCGCGCCCAATGGCGTAGACACGGGCCCCGGCCAAAGCGGCCATAATGGGCGTGTAAGCATAAGGACCACTGGCACACTCAGTAAGTACAGTCAAGCCCGAGAGGTCCAGACCAAGGTGCCGTATCAAATCAGCGGACAGCTTAAAGCCCCGGTCTTTTTCTGCCTTTTTCAGCAACTGTTCAAATTCCTGGGTTTGCTCAGGCATAAGATGTATTTCGAATAAACTCTTTCAAATGTACGCCACCTGCTTGTTGCTGTAGGGCTTTGATTACCTCCAATAACATGTTGCGCGCTCCGGGTTCGGAACTTCGGTAGGCTTCCACTTGATCAGGCAAGGCCTCCTGAAGCGATGGCAGGTGTTGCTTCATTTGCGTATACTGCTCCATACTGCTGCTGTTGAGGTAGGTATGAATCGGATGAAACAGCATCACTTTCCAACCTACAACTTCCTGATACCGCTGAAGGCTCCACAACGGTTGCGGCTTACACATTTCGTAATCATCGGCCCAGAAAAAGGGAATGCGCACCAGGCTTGCTGAAGGAGAACGGTGTTGAAAGGGTTGGATACCCGGTTGCTCCGGTAAAAACACTGTACTGTCTACTTCTATCGGAGTAGCATGAGTTAGGCGGTTCAATATCGGACCGGATTGAACCACAGCGTGCGAGCGACTACTGACTGCCTCCGGCACCAGCTTCAACACGTAATCCAGTACTGCTTCCTCGGTATCTCCATGGGAAGAGCCTTTCAAAAAATTGGGATGAATCCCCAACTCGAACAATTCAGGGTGTTCGCGAAAACGGTCCAGCCAAGGGCTGGCATTCGTCACCATTAGGGTGGCCTTCACCCGGTGCTCCAGAATAAGGTTATACAGGTCTTCCAACACAAAATCAGGTACCCAATCTAAGTCAAATGTCAAAGCAAAACGACTCTCCATGATTTGTTACCTATTCTGTTAGTATGGCCAAACCAATGCCGTCGAAACCGAAACGGTTACCATTGTATAGCATGAATTTCTTGCCCCGGTGAGCAATGACCTCCTGCTTGTCGAGGGCTTCGGCATCCCACCCTTCTTCCGACACTTCGATGCCCACCCGATCGTCCATCCGTTGCCAATCGAGGCCATCCTGAGACTCAGCATAGCCAATACGGTAGCCTCGATTCTCTTTTTTGGTTGGATACCAGGCCCGATACCGCCCTTGTTCTACTACAATACTCGGCCGCGAAATATTGCTTTCGTTTTTCTGCAAAGGCAAACACACCTTGCCATCGCGCTGCCAATGAATGCCATCGGTAGAATGGGCGTGCTTGATGTCGTAGAAAGATTTTGCTCCTCCGGCCTCCGGTATTTCGAATTTAAAACCAGAGATGTACCACATTCGCCATTGATCGCCTTCTTTGCGAACGGCTCCCCCCGATACTATCCAGGGATCGAAAGAACTGCGGTCCATGATGGGTGCCGGAGAATACTTTTCGAAAGACCGGCCGTCGTCCTTACTGATGGCCAAACCAATGGCGGTATAAAATAAAGGTGCAGGCGCTCCCAGGTTCCAGCCGAGGTAGTACAAATAAATCCTGCCGTCGTGGCGCACCGCTGCGGTAGCCTGAACGCCATGATCGTCAAAAAAACCAAGTGGCCCCGGAGTCAAAACCGGCGATTGGGCCACTTCTCCTATGGCAGTGGGATTGCTGGCATCCCATTCGAACCATCCAACGTAAGTGCGCTGATCGGCATCGCGGCTGGTGAAAAAGATACGGTAAAGGTCACCCTCTAAGTGCAATGCGGTGGGAAGTGCAGCATGCGTACGCTGCCAATATTTACTGGAATCAGGACAAAATATCAGACCTTGTTTTTCCCATTTCATTCTGCCTCCTTTTTCACCAATATGGTCCACTCATACAAGGGATAGTCGTGAATCAGGGTAACGTATCGGGAAAGTTCGGTTTTGCAAAAGTCGAAATATTCAGAAGGATCAGCGTAGTACAAGTTTTCGGCCCGGTAGTCTACATAGCTGGTGAGCAAGTTGAAAGCAATGCCTTTTTTACTGTGCTCAAACATGTTGCGCAGCGTATTTTTCACAAACCTTGCCCAATCGGCTTCCGACTCCTTGAACCGAACGTTGAAAATACCCGAAGTAAACGTGTAGTCTGCCATACGGTCAACCGCACTATTGTGGTGCCACTTCACCACTGGGTTATCCCCTAAGTGTTGTTCAGCCGCAGCCAACATCTCAGCACTGATGTCGTAGCCATTAAACTCGGTTACGGGTACTTGTTCGGCAATCAGGTAATTGTAAAATTCGCCGTAGCCACATCCCAAATCATTCACCGAAACGCTTTCCAAGCGCGGGTCGATAAGGCTGGCCTGTACTGCAAAGCGGAGGATTTGTGATTCTTTGCTGTTCCAGCCCAAGCTTCGGTTCTCAATGCCGTAGCTTTTTAAGTTTTCGGTGTAGAGGGCCTCTACAGGGCCTAAGTTAACGCTCATGTCTTTTTGATGTATTCGCGGGCTTTCGTGCCTATATAGGTCATGCTGTCGGGCGTACTTTTTACCATGAGGCAGCCTGCACCCAAAACATTGTATTTTCCAATCGAAATCCCATCCCGCAAGGTAGAGTTAACCCCGATGAAACTGTTGGCGCCTATCCGGCAATGCCCGGAAACCACCACATGAGAAGATACAAAAACGTGATCTTCCACCACAGAATGATGCCCGATGTGGTTGCCGCTCCATAAAATAACGTTGCTCCCTATTTCCACAAACGGTTGCAAGGTATTGTCTTCAAAGATGAAGGTATTGTCACCGATCTTATCGGTCCAACTGGTGGTTTTGCTACTCACGTAAGTCAACAAATGGTAGCCTTTGGCCTTGGCCTCGTGGTAGAATCGTTCGCGCACCCGGTTGGTATCAGCATAGCTTAGGGAAACATACATTTCGTGATCAGCAGTTGCAAATACCGACTCTACCGTTTCAAAGTCCACCAAGGGACGATTGTAAAATTGGTCGGCCTCACGATAAGCGGCAGAAACACAAAAACCTACTACCGAATAAGGGCTATCGGCCTCCAACAGAAAGGCCACTACTTCGGCTTGGCCGTTGGCCCCAAATATTACCGCTTTTTTGGTCTTTTCCATAGCGATGTTCGCTTAGCTATTGTTCATGCTTCCTTGCTTCAGCTGATCGAAGGGAAGCACGTAAATATCAGGATAGGCTTGCAACAAGGTTTCCGGCGATTGTTCTAAAAGCTCTCGATTAAAGACTTTGGTAAAGTAAGCATAACGAGAATCGATGGTACCCCAACGGCGTTTAAAATTGTATACCCCATGTTGCGTATTCCAGGTACCGCCCCAATTCCAGTATTTGTTTCCGGCCTTGGCGGCTTCTATCATGGCTTGATAGATGATGAGTGCGCTGGGTTGTAAATTTCGATACGCGACAACCGTAGCTGGCGTATAATATTCTACCGTTTTATTGAAAGCAAACACCAACAATCCAGCTACCCGCTCACCTTCGCGTTCTGCCATGTACAGGGTCCAATGTTCTGCCGGTACCGTTTGGTGAATCCGTTCAAAAAAGGAACGCTCTTTGGGCTTACCACCTATTGCATTGATGTTTTCTACGTGAACACTGTGCAAAAACAGCAAGTCGTTTAAATCGTGTGATTTGCGCACCGACACCTTGCTTTTGATGGCTTTGCGAATATTGCGCGGCCGTGGTTCTGAAAAGAGTTTCAAGACATCAGACGCTAACGATGGACCATTGACGGGCAGTGGTGTGATTTGTCCAATTCTATTCGATTGATGGTCGTGGTTAAAATGGGTCGCCAACCAGGTCTCGTAGTTTCGATCAAATGGATTGCTAATCAAAGTCATGGCTGCGCAGTGGCGGTCTCTGGCATAGGCTTCGGCTGCGTGCAATAGTTGTTGATAGACTTTTTCTTTTTGAGTTTGCGAAAGTTCCGGATGAGCCATCACCGCGCCATTACTTCCATAGTAGGGCAGTGAATTGATTACCGGACCAAATCTTGGGTGCTCGTAATCCATTAGAGGCAAAGCCCCAATCAATTGTCCCTGTTCGTTTTCTGCTACCAGGTAATTCGATTGAGCTCCGGTTTGCGCAACAATTAGGTCCCTGTAAAACAAGGAAGTATATAACAGATTCCCCTCCGAAGCATAGAGCAAGTCCAAATAAGCATTTTCCTTCTGAGGTGTTAGCCGCTCAACCTGAATATTCATCATTACTGAATTACTCAAAAGTCTAAGGATTACTGCAATTCATCTGTTAAAGGCAGGAAGGTTTTCGGTGAGGTAAACCGTTCTATAGGAATGAAACAGAGAAGTACAGCAACCAAGCCTCCAACAAAGGTAGAAATTCCGATCTCTTTGGCACTTGAATCAAAAATAATCCTGTTCGTAACACCCAAAAAGTAAGTGGAACTTTAGCAATCAACCGTTGATAAATAACCACCTCAAAATCATCGGACTAAGGAGGAAACTCTAAATTTGAAAGTTTTCAATTCGGGTCGAAACCCAAATGCTTTTAGCCATCACCCTAATACTTTAGAGCAGGACAGTTTTCCGTTTCTGTTCCCGCTATACTTCACGAGCGATGAAAATTTCTGATACGCTTACCATCAATGCTTTTGGGCAAAAAGACCTCAATTATGAGGACAAGGTGTTTTTAACCTTCGATATCGATTGGGCCTCTGATCAGGTATTGAATTTTACGGTTGATTTGCTGGAGCAATACGAGTTGGGGGCAACTTTCTTTGTGACGCATCATACCCCCGTTCTGGACCGTATCAAGGCCAATCCCAAGTTTGAGTTGGGCATTCATCCCAATTTTAACTTTTTGCTAAACGGTGATTTTCGGTACGGGAAAACCTACCAGGAAGTAGTGGAATATTATTTTGCTATGGTACCCGAAGCGGTTTCTGTGCGTTCACATTCCCTGGTGCAGTCCACCCAAATTCTCGATACCTTTCAATCGCTCGGCCTCAAATTTGATGTCAACCTGTTGCTACCGCGAAGGTCTCAAATGGTGTTGCACCCGATGGAACATTGGGCGAAGGGCATGACCCGAATTCCGTATTTCTGGGAAGATGACATCCACCTGATTTATGGGGATGCTTTCGAAGTCGAGCTGTACCTCAATTCTGAAGGACTCAAGATATTCGATTTTCATCCCATTCATGTTTTCCTCAATTCCGAAAACTTGAGCCGCTACGACAGTGCACGGCCCCACCTTCAGGATTTTGAAAAGCTACAAGCGTTTGTCAATACACAACAAGAGGGCATTTTGGACTTTTTTCATCGCCTTGCAAAAGCTATCCGCTCATGAAAGTAGCCATTATAGGTAGGGGCGAGTGGTTGTATCGCTCGGCACGATTATTACACGAAAGTGGAATCGACATTCAATTGGTAGTCACTGCCAAAGCGGCTCCTGAATATGCATTTAATGCGGCCGACTTTGAAGCTTTTGCCAAAGAAATTGGAGCCACCTACCGCTACTCGGCCCACATCAGCAAGGCAGAACAGGTAGCACTGCTCCGTTCAATGCAATTGGATGTTGGAGTGAGTGCCAACTATCCGAACATCATCTCTCAAGAAGTGATCGATCAGTTTTCCATTGGGGTGCTGAACGCCCATGGGGGCGACTTGCCCAGGTACCGGGGCAACGCATGTCAGGCTTGGGCCATTCTCAACGAAGAGGAACGCATTGGCCTATGTGTGCACAAAATGGTGGGGGGAGAATTGGACAGTGGCGACATTATTTCCCGCGACTATTACCCCATCAACCTCAACACCAAAATTACCGAGGTATACAAGTGGATGGATGCTTGTATTCCAGCGTTGTTTAAACAGGCCCTGCAAGCGTTAGCGCAAAACCCAAGCTTTATCCTGGAAGCACAATCGAAAGATCCGGCCGATAGTTTGCGCTGCTACCCCAGGAGGCCCGAGGACGGTAAAATTGATTGGAACCAAAGCAACGAAAGGGTTCTTCGGCTCATCAATGCCAGCAACAAACCCTATGCAGGGGCCTTCTGCGATCTTGACGGTCAATCCCTCATTATTTGGGACGCCACCCTCTTTGAAGATGAAGAAATTTACCTTGCATTTCCCGGCCAGGTGGCCCAGGTGAATGCCAGCGAAGGCACCGTAGATGTCATCTGCGGCAAAGGGAAAATTCGGCTGGTGTCCGTAGAATTCAACGGCCAGGTGGTTGCCGCTGCTCAAGTGATCAAATCGATCCGCAAGCGTTTGAAGTAAATCGGCTTTAATCGAAGTCGGTATCGCCCATCAGGAAGATACGGCACCACCATTCGAAATTCATAAATGACCAGATCAACAAGCGGTGGTTTACCCGTTGGTCGGTATGTTCCCGAATGATGTGGTTCACAAAATCAGGGTTGATGAACTCTGAACTTACGGTTTGTTTATCGAGCAATAACTCTTTGATGTAAGCCGCATTTTCTCCCCGGTACCACGACTCATCAGGTGCGGAAAAGCCCTGCTTTTTTCGGTTGATGATCCGATCGGGCAAGAAATCGCCCATGGCTTTGCGCAAAACATTTTTTCCATCGTCAAACTCACGGTAATACCGGCGTTTGTGTTGTACGTTTTCATCAATGCGCTTCATCTCTTGCAAGAGGCCAAGCTTGTGCTTCACGGGCACTTTTTGTGCAAAGTTCACCAAGTCGTTGTCCAGGAAAGGGAAGCGTTCCTCCAACCCGTTGGCCATGCTCAACTTATCTCCCACCAGCAACAGGCCGGGCAAGAAAGTTTTGATCTCGAAATAAAGGCTGTTTTGAATGCACTGTTCAGGAGAATCGTATTTCAACTTTTCATTGAAACGAAACACCCGTTCAAAAATGCTTCTCGGGTCAGAACCGCCCATTTGGTTGAACGCACCGGGCTGAAACAACCTTGGTTTGTCTTTGTCCAGAACAAGGCGCTGCCAAAACTGGTAGTAGTTCTCAAAGAAAGCCGATTGGTCTACCGATTGAAAAATGCGGTAGTAGCGCCAGGGGTAGCCGCCGTACAATTCATCTCCACCAGTACCTTGCAAGCAGACCTTTACAAACTTTGAAGCAAGCCGACTTACATAATAGTTGGGATAACTCATACCCACCCGCAAGTCTTCAAGGTGATAGACCACTCGTGGCAGCGACCAAGACAAGTCGCCTGCGTTGATCACCTGTTCGTAGTGCTCGGTTTTGAAAGCATTGGCCATCAATTCGGCATCTCGTCGTTCGTCGTAGTTCAACTCTACCCCGGTTACCTCCGACATGTCGAAGCCGCAGGTGAAAGTGGTCATTCGTTTGACGTGACTGGACGCAATGGCCGTAATGGAACCTGAATCCATACCACCTGAGAGATAGCTCCCTACCGGAACGTCTGAAATCATTTGCCGCGCCACCGCCTGCTCAATGAGCCGTTTGGTTTCACTGCGCGCATCTTCGAAAGACATGTTTTCGTCCGGCTCGGTAAAGTCATAGTCCCACCAACTTTGGTGCTCTATCGACTTGGTGTCGGCGTCAAACCGCAGGGTGTTGGCCGGTGGCAACATGTTCACCCCTTGAAACAAGGTGTGATAGGTAAACAGGTTTTGAAAAGTGAAATACTCGTTGAGGGCTTCATGATTCACCCCAATTCGATAATCGGGATGCTTCATAATGGCTTTGACCTCTGAAGCAAACACCAGAGAGGTGCCGGTATACCAATAATAAAGTGGTTTTACGCCAAATCGATCACGGCTCAGGTAGAGGGCTTTTTCTTCTTTGTCCCATGCGGCAATGGCAAACATGCCGTTCAGGCGTTTGAAAAAATCAGGGCCATAGGCCGCTAAACCCTCGGTAATCACCTCAGTATCGGTGGTGGAGACAAAGCCATGTCCGCGGGCACGCAATTCAAGTTTCAGTTCCTGAAAGTTGTAGATGCACCCGTTGAATACGACCACCCATCGCCCATTTTTCGATTCCATGGGCTGGGCACCTCGCGGTGAGGGATCCAGAATTGCCAGCCGCCGGTGCGCCATTCCAATGTTGCCCTTGGTAAAGTAGCCTTCACCATCAGGGCCACGGTGAGCAATGGCATCGGCCATGTGCTTCACTGTATTGGGAGCAACAGCCTTTCCGTTGAGGTTAAATATTCCGGCAATTCCGCACATGGTCGCTAATGGATCAGAGGTCGTGCATGGCAGCTACTACATAAGCGTAGTCTTCTGCCGACATGCGGTTGTGCAACGGAATGGCCATCGAACAATCGTTGACCAAACGAGCACCGGGATAGTCTTCAGGTTTCAGGCTGTATTTCTCGGCGTAGAGGTGCAACATGTGTACTGCGTGCGTTCCGGGCCGGGTGCTGATTCCTTTGGCCTGTAGCTTTTCCATCATTTCGTTGCGGCTACAGGGCGATTTACTTTCGTCTACCAAGGTGGCAAAAGATTGCCAGCCGTGGCGATTTCCTTCGGGCACTTCAGGAGTTTGCAACCATTCTAAGTCTGCCAATTCACGCTTGTAGTACTGTGCCCACTCGTTCCGTTCATTAATGAATGAATCGAGTTTGCCCATTTGCACTACTCCTACAGCACCTTGCAAGTCAGTCATCCGGTAATTAAAACCCAACAGATTAAAATCGGGGAGGATGTAGGGCTTAGGACCATGATGGCGCTGTTCTTCTGAAATGGTAGCTCCATGGTTGCGCATTTGATTGGCCAGATCGGCCAAATCATCGCGGTTGGTAGTCAACATACCTCCCTCACCAGTGGTGACCGATTTGCGAGGGTGGAAGGAAAAACAACCCATGTCGCCCAGTGCACCAGCGGGAGTACCTTTATAAGTAGCTCCGGCCGCACAGGCACCATCTTCAACGATGGCAAGTCCGGGAGCAGCTTCCCGAATGGCATCCATATCGGCACAGAGACCGAATAGGTGTACTGGAATAATGGCCTTGGTTTTGTCGGTGATCCGGTGTGCGATATCGCGCGGATCGATGTTCATGGTTTTCGGGTCGATGTCTACAAACACCGGAGTAGCTCCGCAATACAACACTACGTTGGCGGTAGACACCCAAGTGAAAGCAGGCACCAATACCTCGTCTCCCGGGCCTACGCCCAGCGCTGCCAGTGCCAAATGCAAAGCAGTGGTACAACTGGTAGTGGCCATGGCGTGTTTCACGCTATGCTTTTCACCAAAGAGGTTTTCAAACTCCCGTACTTTAGGACCTTGAGTCACCCATCCGCTTTCGAGTGGGCCTTTCAACGACTGCCATTCCTCTTCTCCGAGAACCGGCTGACTGATGTAGATGGTTCTTTTCTCCATTTATGCTCCTACTTTATCACGGCGGGCAGCTACCAGTTCTTTGTGGCTATTGCGCCAATCGATGAGGCGCTGCATGCCTTCTTCTAAATCAATGGTCCACTTGAACCCAATTTCTTTTTCTGCTTTTTCAATGCTTCCGATCCGGTTGGTCACGAAAGTCATACCCGCTGGCTCGTATTGAATTTCAGCGTTTTTACCGCTCAGACGAATCAGCAATTCGGTCAGCTCCTTGATGGAAGTGCCAATGCCACGGCCAACGTTGTAGTTTTCGCCAGTCGCGTCCGACTTCATGGCGCAAATATTGGCCCGAGCGATGTCTTCCACCGCGATGAAGTCATATTGCTGAGAGCCGTCACCGAAAACCAATGGTTTGAGACCATTGTCGAGGCGGTCCAAAATTTTGTGCATCACCGCAATGTAAGCCCCTTGGTAATCTTGCCGTGGGCCATACACGTTCATGTAGCGAAGCCCTACCCAAGGTAAGTTGTAGCGCACACCCAAAGATTTGAACATGTGCTCACCAGCAATTTTTGTGGCTCCATAAAAGGTATCGTTATTATAAATGTGGTCTTCGGTCATGGGCAGCTCCACCGCGTTTCCATACACGGAAGCACTTGAGCTATACACCACACGTTTCACGTTTTGCTTCACGGCGGCTTCAATCACATTGAACGTACCGCGGATGTTGACATCAAAAGCGGTTCTTGGAAAATCGTAGCAATGCAGCAACCACATGGCGGCAAGGTGGAATACTCCATCAATGCCTTCCATCGCTTTCTCCAGCACATCCGATTGCAAAATCTCACCACCAATGTCAAATACCTTGCACCGAGGGTCTTTCAATGCCGCTTCGATGTTGTCTTCCCGTCCTCGAAAAAAGTTGTCGTATATGATGACCTCTTTGACGTCTTCGGCCAACAGTTGGTCCACTACGTGCGATCCGATAAATCCGGCACCGCCGATAACTAAAAATCTCTTGCCTGCTAATTCCATGGCGAATGGTTGGTTTTATGGGTTGTTAGCGATCGTTAAAATTCCAATTAGAATGCGCCCGCGTATAGCCCTGTGGCCAGGGATATTTCAGGCCCACTGCTCCACCTTTTCCTACGTTGAGTACCTGAAAATCGTACACATTTTCGACCAGATCGATGGTGCGTCCGTCAGAATGATGAATTCCCAGGGTAACCGTATACATGCCAGGCTGGAGGTGGTTTTCCATTTCCAATGAAAACTCCTGAATACCAGGACTAAAGGTCAGCATGCCGCTGCTGTTGTAATCGTTGTTGGTGTAGGCGATGGTTAAATCGTCTTTGGTTTTGATGCGAATTTCCATGATGACGTCTTTCAGCTCCTTCTTCACATCCAATTCTCCACTGAAACGCATTGGAGAATTGTAGTAGCACTCTTCCATCATGCGCTGTTCATCATCTTCCAGCTTAATTTTTCTAAATTTTGCCTGCCCGGTGTTGATCACACTGAGGTCTTCCGGAATTTCACCTTTGGAGCCTAATTCGGCCTCACGGCTCAAATACCGTTCAATGCCAGTCTGCACATCACCGATGAAGTTGACCTGACCATGTTTCAGCACCATGAGTCGGTTGCAAAGGTTTTTCACCGCAGCCATGTTGTGGCTCACAAACAATACGGTACGTCCCGAGTTCCGGGACACGTCCTGCATTTTGCCCACGCATTTTTTCTGAAATTCTACGTCTCCTACCGCCAATACCTCATCCACAATTAGAATTTCGGGTTCGAGGTGTGCGGCAACCGCAAAGGCCAAGCGTACGTACATTCCCGAGGAGTAGCGTTTTACCGGGGTATCTACATACCGTTCTACGCCGGAAAAAGCAACAATTTCATCAAATTTGGCGCGGATCTCCCGCTTGGTCATCCCCAGGATGGCCCCGTTGAGAAAGATATTTTCGCGGCCGGTCAATTCAGGATGGAACCCGGTACCTACTTCCAGTAAGCTGGCAATCCGTCCTTTGGCTCTGATTTGGCCGGTAGTAGGACCAGTGACCCGGGCAAGCAGCTTGAGCAGCGTAGATTTGCCAGCACCATTCTTTCCGATGATGCCGAATACTTCGCCTTGCCTAACCTCAAAATCAATGTCTTTTAGGGCCCAAACGTATTTGCTTTCGCCCTTTTCATCGCGTTTGTTGCTTTGCGCAATCTTGGCAAAAGGGTCTTCTTTGCCACGCATCCGGGCCCAAATGCGGTTGATGTCGTGCGTGAGCGTTCCGGTTCCAACCAATCCGAGCCGGTACATCTTCCCTACGTTTTCTACTTCAATGGCGGTCATAACACGATCAAACGGTATCCACAAAGGTTTTCTCGATGCGGTTGAAAATCAACATTCCAACGAAAATTAAAACCAGAGAAGCTCCAAGGCTGTAGGCCAAATGGGTCCACTCTACCACTCCTGCTCCCAGGTAGCCGTAGCGGAAGGTTTCAATCAAGGGCGTAATAGGATTAATCAACAACAGCAAGCGGCTATTGCCTTCCATCATCGAAAGCGGGTAGGCTACTGTAGTGGTGTACATTAACAATTGAATTCCGAATTCAACCGCGAAACGCAGGTCACGGTACTTAGCGGACAAAGACGATAAGATAACTCCAGTGCCCAATCCAAAGAGTGCCAGTATTAGAAAAATGACCGGGGTGAAAAGAATGAATATATTAGGCTGGAGCTGATCGGTGGTGATGAGAAAGAATAACATCACACCGATGAAGAGCATGTATTGAATGCCCAAACGCATCAGGTTGCTGATGACAATGGAAAGCGGCAGAATGAGTCGTGGGAAATAGACCTTCCCGAAAATATTGGCGTTGGCAATGAAAGCCTGAGAGGTTTTCTTCGCACATTCGGAGTAATAGTTCCATAGAGTAATCCCGGCCAGATAGAAAGCTGGTTTGGGCAAACCATCTGCCGAAAGCTCAGCAAGCTCTCCAAAAACAAACACCAAAAACACGGTATACATCACCGGCTGAATGAGGTACCACAAAGGGCCCAAAAGGGATTGCTTATAGATGGTAC
>CALCCE010000181.1 GCA_937899835.1 uncultured Flavobacteriales bacterium
GGGTGATTTGGGCTTTTACAATTACATCGTAATCGAAGTAGGCTTCATAATCAATCTCCATGGGCAGGTCGCAGCACAGCGCAAGTGCCGGGTGGACTGCAAGTAGCAACCAGCCAACGAGTAAGGTATACATCAATTTAAGTATTACCATGTTGAAATAACTACTTCGGATAGAAAAGTCACACAAGAAGGTTGTCAGGGCCGGGCCCCCAATAATCAAGGAAGAACACTGCTTGTTAGATCACATTTTTTCGTTTAAGAGGAAAAAGAGTCGAGCTCGAGGCAGTTCGGTTCTGTTGGTCCTGTCGGTAGCCGGGCACGTTAGCTCAAAGACTTTGAAATGGTGAGCGGCTACCCTATAAAACACAAAACTGATTGCCAACTTTCCGTATAAACCAGTTCAGTAAAGTTTTCACACTAAAAAATAACCTGCCTCCATTGCGCCTGAAGGCTGGCCCCGGGGGGAGGAGCCCGGGGCCACTCCCAAATTTAATTTGGCCCCGGCTGCTCGAAAGGTCGGGGCCACTTCCAAATATAATTTGGCCCCGGCTACGCGAAAGGTCGGGGCCACTAACCGGGGACCTACTGGTCCCGACCTGTGTGACTGCCCGGGGCCACTGTCCGTCCAAGTGGCCCCGACTGCCCGACAAGCCGGGGCCAGTTTTGTTGGCCATTCCATGTGGTTTTTAATTGGATGGTGCGGGGCCATCCTACCGCCAAGGTCGGAACCACACCTATTGTTCACACTGGTTTCGGGTTGCAAAGTATTTTGGCCCCAAGACCAACCCCAAAGAAGCAATGAATTTTCCTTCTCATCTCTTCCAAAAATAACCGTAGTAGGAACCAAATGAAGCGGTTGCCCGGAACCACAGGCGCACCATTTACCGGCCCCGGGTGGTAACTAAAAAAGTAATTTGATATTTAAAAATTGTCACCCAATTTTTGAATAATTATACGGAGCCACAAAATTTCGTTGATTGGCCCCGACCGGCTTCTGGTCTCAGCCAGTGGGCTAACACGGTCCGCTCGAAGTTCAGAAGGGGCAAACCACCATGCCCGATCCCCAACCGGCTTCTCGTCTCCGCTCGAAGTCCGGAAGGGGCGAACCACCATGCCCGGTCCCCGAGCGCAGTCGAGGTGCCCGGGATTCCAATCCTCAATGCTTATCAGATTATCAAAGTAGTTTTGAGAAAGGTAGGCCCATCGGCTCAGCCAGTTGGCAGACACGTCCGCTCAGAGGCCGAGTTTTTATTAGCGCACTCGTGCCCGAGAAAGGTTTTCTTGTATTAGTCCAATGCGCTCCCAGTCAGGCTTCTCGTCTCAAAGTTCGGAAGGAGCGAACCACCATGCCCGGTCCCCAACCGGCTTCGCGTCTCACCAGGGTGGGGTAAACCACCATGCCCGGTCCCCGAGCGAAGTCGAGGGGCCCGGCATTAATTCACCCATCAAACCTCGCCTACCACTCATCGAACCTCTCATGCTATTCATCCAATAGACCGACCCAAATTCAAGCGCGCCCGTTTAGCATAGAAACAGAAAATTTTAACCACATTCCTATATGCAACAACTTGACGCAAACCAATTGTTTCACTTAAAACAAAACGACCATGGATACTTCCGTTTGTCTGCCTGCTGGTTGCGTCACCGTTACGTTGAAACCATTTTCTGGAGCTCTGACCCAAGAAACCGGAGCTAAGACCATCTATCCTTCAACGGAGATCCTGTCGTACCGACGGGTTCCCCGACCCACCGCTTCCTTTAACAATTGGCTGTTGCCTGACCCCTTTTGGTCGCACATTGCCGACCATGAGCTTTCGCACCGATATTGGCGCGAATAAGTCAGGACCCATCCCGCGGCTGCGCATAGCGTAGCCTTTTCATCAGGTTTTTCGGTCGCGCCTGTGTGTGACTTCCCTTTTGATTTCTGCCTTGGGCGGACCGGGAAACCTACACCCCAATCACAATAAAAAAGCGAAGCGAAAAATGATCTTATCAATAGCCATAATCGGAGGAATGACCCTCGCCCTCATCTTGTTCGGCGTGTGGGAATTCCAGCAACACCAGCGCTACCTGCGCACCATCCCCATCCGTATTCACGTCAACGGCACCCGCGGCAAATCCAGTGTCACCCGCCTGGTGGGAGCCGGATTGAGGGCCGGGGGATACAACACCATCACCAAAGTAACCGGCACCTTTCCACGCATGATCCTTAGCGATGGTACCGAAGTGGTGGTGCACCGAAAAGAGAAAGCCAACATTTTGGAACAGCTCAAAATCGTGCAGTTCTGTTCTAACCACCGGGCCGATGTGCTGCTCATCGAGTGCATGGCCCTGCAACCCATCTACCAGCGCATCACCGAGCATCAGATGGTGAAAGCTACCCACGGGGTTATCACCAACATCCGCCTGGATCACCTGGATGTAATGGGGCCCAAGCTGCAAAACGTGGCCGAGGCCCTTTCGGGAACCGTACCCCAAAAGTCGAAGCTTTTCACGGCAGAAGACCGCATGCTCGACTTTTTGGAAAAGTGCGCGGCAAGGCGCAACACCGAATTGATTGCCAGCACCGGCGATCAGGTAGCTGCGGAAGAGATGGAAGGCTTTACCTACATCGAACACCCGGAAAATGTGGCCTTGGCCCTGGCCATTTGCCAAGACCTGGGGGTGGACCGAGCAGAAGCACTGGCCGCGATGAAAAAGACCATGCCCGACGAAGGGGCCCTCAAGAAGTTTAGCCTTACGGTGGAAGACCACCTGCTGCACTTCTACAATGCCTTGGCGGCCAACGATCCCGAGTCATCCATCATGCTGTGGAACAACATCCTGAAAATGGAGGCGGATAGCGTGCGGAAGGTGATTGTGCTCAACAACCGCAAAGACCGCAAGGAGCGCTCGGAGCAGTTGGTACAAGCTGCGGCTACCTTGGAGTTCGATTCGCTTTGCCTTACGGGCGAAAACGTGGACCTCGTGAAGAGCATGGCACTGAAGCAGCGCATTCCTGAGGAAAAGATCGTGTTGATCGGCCAGGACGAACCCGCTCATCAATTGCAAAACATGCTTCCCGTGCTCAATGGTGAATCCGTAATGGTGGCTTTTGGCAACATGGGAGCCGGCGGAGCCGAATTCGCCAAATACATTGAAGAAACCACTAAAACCAATGCCTTATGATCGAGCTTGCAGTCACCTTCGGGATCGTGATGTCCCTCATCTTTATCGAAGCCTTCGGCATGGCCGCAGGCGGAATCATCGTACCGGGCTACATCGCCCTGCAATTGGGCGAACCGGATCGCCTCATCGGAATGGTGCTCATTGCCCTCCTCACTTTTCTCACACTGAAAGTGATCGGAAAATTCACCTTTCTTTTCGGCCGTCGACAGATGGTAGTAGCGCTGCTGATTGGCACTTTATACGCCATCGTTTCGCACCATGTGATGTATTTCAATACGGCCGACAGCACCCTTGAACTTTCAGCCGTGGGCTGGGTCGTACCGGGCCTCATTGCTCACTGGGCGATGAAACAAGGCTTTACCAAAACCATGTCCATGTTGGCCATCATATCGGTATTGGTCCGCTTCATGGTCATCCTCGTATTCAACGGAAGTACCATCCCTAACCTCTACTAAATCATGAAAAATCTATCGATCCGCTCCACCTTGGTGCTGAGCATTTTAGGAAGCTTGTCCATCTTGCTATTGATTGTAGTAGAGTGGACCCAACACCACCAAACCCAGGCACACTTTCAGCAAAAAATGGAGGCGGCCCGCCTTATGCAAGAAAGCCTGGATTACCTCAAAACCACCCACTTCAAAAACGAAGTGGCGGTGGACAACATCAACGATCCGAACGATTCGCGCATCATAGGGGAGCGCTATTCGTCCATCACCTCGGGGCGTGGCTCCTTGCCGGTGAAGTTGAGCACGGTGAATCCCAATTTTGCCGCCATGATGGTCGATCTGTTTAAGAAAGCCAACCTGAAGGCCGGAGATCACATTGCAGTAGGTGCTACCGGCTCTTTCCCAGCCCTGAACATTGCGGTGGCTACAGCTGCAGAGGTGATGCAACTTAAGGTCACGACCATTGCTTCGGTAACTTCTTCCTCCTGGGGGGCGAACCACCCGGACTACACTTACTTAGACATTCACAAAAGTTTGCAAAAGGGTGGGTTTTTGTCGCAAGAAATGTTGGCGGCCTCTATTGGTGCCAACCAGGATATCGGCCGCACCATCAGTCCCGAAGGACGTGCCCAAGCCGCTACCGCCATTCACCGAAACGGTTTGGAGTTCATCAACGGGCAATCCCTGGTGGAAAACATCGACCGCCGAATGGATCTTTTTGCCCAATCGGCCGACCACAAGGGCTTGCCGATCGACCTCTACGTGAATGTGGGTGGGGGAGTAGCCAGCCTGGGCAGCACCGCCAACTCCGAAGGATTAACTGCGGGCTTGCTGGAAGATGTAAAGCTCGACGAATTCATCGACAAGCGGGGCGTGATGTTCGAAATGGCTTCCCGTGGCGTAGCACTGCTGAACCTGCGCAACCTTACTCCACTGATGCGCGAATACGGCCTGCCGCTGGACCCGGTGCCGCTGCCATTGCCTGGTGAAGGCACCATGTTCTACGACCTAAAATACGATTTGCGCTACGTTACCGGTGCCACCCTGCTGTTGGTACTACTCATTTTCGGAGTAATCCTCTACGATAAAAAGCAAAATGCCCTCGGCAACGAGATTGTTCAACCCGCCCATTAAAAACAACCAGGAAGATGCGAAAAGGAATGTTATTGCTGATGACGCTGCTGATTGCTGCGGCCGCTTCAGCCCAGAAAAAGAAAGAACTCACCCCCCGCAACAGTGTGGCCAAGGTGGTGCTCAAGGGGCAACAGGAGTATACCTACTACGCCATGAGCGAACAATCGAAAACCGAATATGCGGTGACCGGACCGGGCAAACTCACCCTCAATTTTAGAGTAAGGGTGTCGGGCGCCAATTTCAAGTCCGTTCCCTTTGTGGTGAAGCACATCCGCTCCGACAAAAAGGTGGAAACGGTGCAGGTACCAGAGCTGTTGGCAGGCAACCTGAAGTTCAAAAGCCAGCAGCTGGAAGGAAGCCCAACCCGTGCCTACAAGGTGGTGATCAACGTGCCACCCGGCAAACACCGTTACAAATTCTACAAATACAAAACCGATCAGAAGGTACACATGCGTGCCTTCTACTTGCAAGAGCCCAAGCCGCAATGGGCCGATTTGAACCCTGAGGCGAATTTGGAAGCCAAGCAAGTGCGCTTTCACAAAACGGGCACTACGCGGTCTTATTTCCGCATTACTCGCCAGGATGCCTTTCAGTTTACGACTCAATCGCCGGTGCGTTTGCGCTTGATCGTTCGCCCTGAGTTTACCTACCAAATGTTGGAAGAAACTACCTTGAAAGTTCGGGTAAAAAACCTGGAAACGGGTGAGAGCAAAATCTACAAGGTGAATACCCGCAAATCGAATAGGGTAGAGTTTGTGGGCGATCCCAAGCGCACTCCCGGTACTTCCAGCACCATCTACCTCAATTTGGATGAAAGTACCTTGGGCCAGGGCAACTTTGCCATCTCTTTGGTAGGAGGCGCCAAGGGCGCTATTTTAAGAGTGTCACAAGATCAATTGCCTGTACAATGAAGCGCCCCTTGATCACCTTGTTGCTCTGCCTGAGCATTCCCTTGGTAGGAATGCCGCAGGTGGAACAGGCCCCGGGCACCCGCCCGTTCTACAGCCTATACCTGCACAAAAAGCTAAATCAACGCTTTTCTGTGGATGCTTTCACCCTGGTAGGCATGCGCTCTACCAAACAAGACTTTTGGTTAGCGCAATACCAGTTGGGCGTCAACTACCGCCTCAACCGGCTCTACTCCGTTTCGGTAGGCTTCGGCCAGTCGATGTACCCTTATCGCAATGCCAGCTGGTGGGAGCGCCACTATCCAGAGTTGGAACCGAACAGTTTGAATGCTGCTACATTTAATACCCTCAACTTCCGGGTGAAGCGAGACGATTGGATTGGCCGTTCGCTCAAACTCTCCAACCGGGTGATTGTGCAACACTACTTCCCGAAATTCGAGAAGTACCAAACCCGCTTGCAACTGAACACCCGCCTGGGTTACCGCCGGGCCAACCTGCCGCTGGCTTTGAAGCCCTTCGTGCAAGGAGCCGTTTTCTATTACCTCAATGGCGTGGAAACCGATTTTTACGACGAGGAACTGGAATACGATTTCACCGCTCCGCCCGATGGCTGGCACCGCTACCGGGTGCGGATTGGCACCAGCTTCCGGCCCATCAAAGACTACCGCAAGTTGTCTCTGGTGGTGTACTACGCGCTCAACCGCGAGTTCAACCTCGAGGCCTTGGGCGGAGGGCAGTTGAATACGCCGAGGCCTTCGCAAGTAAGCGACCGGGTGTTTACCAACAACCCGTTCAACAACTACAACATATTTGGCGTGCAGGTGAATTATTTCCTGTAGCCAGCAGGTTTGCTTCCTGAAAACCGAACCGGCCCTTGTAGACGATGCCCATCGTCGGGGCCGGTTCTTTTTTTGCGCGCGGTACGCGCTCATAGAAACTCGGTCCTTGAGCGGCAGCCGAAAGGCTATCATTTTTTCATTTGGGCTTCTCGACTCTCATCCGGGCTTCTCGTCTCCGCTCGAAGACCGGCATTGGAATGCTCGACGACCGGTTTGATAATACTCGAAGCCCAGCATTAGAAATCGCGCGGAAAGCGCTCATAGAAACTCGGTCCTTGAGCGGCAGCCGAAAGGCCATCCTTTGTTATCTGAATGCCTATTCTCTGCCAAAAGACTAATAGGCTTCGCTTCGATCATTTACTCTTAATAAGAGTGCCTTGCCAGGATTTCCCCTGTAGGGTAGAGGTGTAAAAGATTTTGTTCCCTTTCACTTTGTTCACCTTCACGTTCATCACGGCACCTTTGCCATATGGGAAGTTGGGGACGGTAACTTTTTGCATCGTCATGTTGTATTCGCAATCATTCACCCAATCCAATTCCGATTGAATGATGTATTTGCCGCCATCGTGGTATTCGGTTTGCGTTGTGCCTTTTATCACCACTTTAATTTCATCGTTGGAACCGCCGTATTTAAAAGTGCCTTCATGTAAAATTTTACACTTGTTTTGAGAATCGATTGATGTTTCACTTGTATCGGTAAATCCAAAACCGAATACCAGGATAAAAAGCGATAGCGTACAAAATTTAAGCGCGTTCATGTTCAATTAAGTTAGGGTTAATGGTGCTGATGGAATCGATCCAGACTTCTATACAATGAATGAATTTAGGAAGTTTTAGGTACAAGTTGGTAACAATTAGCTTTTGGTTGTTTGATTCAGAATCTGCACCAGTTAACTAGATAACATGGTCAAAGCCAGTGATCATTTTACGCTTAAATTGAAGGATGAATTACTTAGATGACTACCCGAAAACCGTGGTTTGAAAAAGAGGCTTCCTGACGTACTTTTCCAATATCAACTGAGTTGAAAAAGCCACAAGCGTGGGGAGAACACCACCAGGAGCCACCTCGCATGGCGACTACACCTTCCGTAAAATGCTTTGGGGTATTGGCACAAAACTCAAAAACGTTTCCATACATGTCGAAAAGTCCAAAAGGATTGGCCCAATACGCGCCAACCGGACTGGTAGTAATGTGTACTTCTTTGTCGTCTTGCACGATATGATCTTTGCCCCGCCAAATGTTGGCGTGCGCATGAATGTTTTGAGGCCCGTTCTCGAAGTGTTGCCCCCGACCGAAAACACCGCCACGCGAAGCCAATTCCCATTCATCCAGGGTAGGTAGTCGGCATCCGGCCCATTGGCAATAAGCCTGAGCATCTAAAAAACTAATGCAGGTCACCGGGTGGTCCATTTTATCCTCAATTCCTCCTTTGGAAATTCCATTGGGAAACTGCCAATTGGCAGTGGGGTCTTGAAACCATTCAAATTCTTCCAACCCCAAGCGGAAAACCAAGGCATTTTGATGGCGTTCGGCCAAGGTTTGGTAGCCGGTGACGGCTGTAAATTGGCTAAACTCTCGATTCGTTACTTCATAGCGGCCAATGGAAAAAGGAAGCACGGTGACGGTTTTAGCTGGATTGAGGGAGTGGTCTACTTTTCCTAATAGAAAGGTGCCGCCCTGAATAGGAACAAACTGACCCAAAGATGCTTTCATCGATTTAAAAAAGTCGGCGGCCAGCGATAGAATGGCATCGGTGTTTGCTTTGGTGAATGGTACTGCGAAAGGATGCTCAAATCGAGACATATTTTGGGTCAAGGAGTCGCCGACATACAGCTCTTGGTAAATGGTGGTGGCTTGAAAAGGAGCGTAGTTGTTTTCCATTAGTCGACAAAGCGTGGTTAGAATGTAGGCATCTTTGATTTTCGTTTGCTTTTGAAAAGTGCTGATCAAGGTTGGAATAAGCTCATAGGCCTTTAAGGAGACGATTTGTTGTTTGAATGCATCCGATACCTGACCCGTTTGCTGTATGCATTGTTGCATCAAGAGAAGGACACTGTCCTGGTGCTGCAAAAGCGCCTCCTTTTGCCGTTGGCTCATCAGATAGCCATCACCCGGTTGATCCAGGTAGGCCATGATCATCTCCGAGAAATTTTTTGGGTAAAACTGTGCGTAACAGGCCTGATGAAAAGTCTCTGGAAACTGAAAAGCATGTATAAAGTGTTCCTTAGCGGTCAATGCCTTAAAGTCGGCCTCGGAGATTTCTGCCCGACCAGATTGGTCCGTATCAGCGGTTAGCTGGCTGAGTTTCGTGGACTCAAAACAGGTTAAATCGCTATTTTTTCGGTGATAGGCAGCATAGTCTTGAAAAGATAGGCTGTGGTTGTAGAAGACGCTGGAATCAGCTGGGGCAGTCTTGGTTTCTGAGTTAGCATTGGTGTCTGCCTGAGGCTGACAACTCATCAGCAGGGTGATGGAAAATAGCAATGCGGTTAAAAACAGAGTCTTTTTCATAGTCGGGGTTTCATGCATTTAAAGGTAGAGGTTTGCCGAAATTTAATGCAACAACAGGTGTTGGTTAGGGGAGGATAATTCTTAAAAATTCTAAAAAGGTTGTGCCTCAGTGGAGGCTTACTTGTGGTCATCCGATTGAAACCAATTCTTGTACACCTGAGGACTGGGGAGTGCGAAAGGTTGATTTTTTTCTATCCGGGCTTCTCGTCTCAGCCAGTAGGCTGACACAGTCCGCTCGAAGACCGGCATCGGAATGCTCGACGACCGGCATTATAATACTCGACGACCGGTATGATAACACTTGACGACTAACATCTGTATGTTGCGCGGAACGCGCTCATAGGAATCCGGTCCTTGAGCGACAGTCGAAAGGCCACCTTACATTCTTCAAAAACCGTTACCTTTCAATAGCAAAAGAGCCCGCCGACGACTGTTTCTCTCCGTTTCGCTTAATCAGTACCTAACTTGTTAGTACTATGGAGATCGGCAGCCCGCACGGCGGTCTCTTTTATTCCTCCTGAATCAATTCGCGGTACAAAAACTTGTTTTGCAACGATTCGAAAGGCCGGTAGGTGTAATACACGTAACCGTCCTGGATTTGAATTTTCTCCACGTAGCGCCAATACAGCCGAAAGCTGCTTTTGACCTTACCGGTTTGCGTATCCAGCTCTTTGAGTAGGTAATAACCTTTTTGGTTGAACACCGCATAGATGTTGCCCGTCACTTCGTCCCGGTGCATTTCCCGCTCCCAATCTTTGGGGCGCACCTCGCGGTGGTAGGTGATGCGAATGGAATCTACCACCTGCGCGTCACGGTCGAATTTGAACAACTGGTTTTTATAGTGGTCAAACACCATGATGGTATCGTTCACCACAAAGAGCGGAGCAAAGAGGGGCGTATAGTACAAGCTGTTGGGAAAACCCGTCATCAAAGCCGCAACATCTACTTTATCCATGTTGTTGGCAATGGCAATTTTACGGGCTTGCAACTTTTGTCGGGGCTGCATGAACTTGTATTCTGAGCGGTAGATTTCCTCTAACTCTTTGTCGACGACTTGCTTGAAAGGCGCAATCGTGCTGTCCGTTTGGTGAAAGGCGAAGTAGCTAAACTCCGGATAATACCACCGGTAGTCAGAAAATAAAATCTGTTGGTTCAAGGTATCTTCTGCCGGTCGAATCATTGCGTCAAAATCCTTTTTGGGCAGTTGTAACACCTGTAGTTCGTCGTCTTCGGGAATTACTCGATACACATTGTATTTCGCAATTACGTTGACGTAGCCCAAAAAGTCGCGAAACAGCTCCTCAGCTTCATCAGGAATGATTACTCGGTGTAAGACTTCCTGGTTGCGGTCGGCCAACACCACTTCGCTGCCTTTTTTCAAGCGCTTTTCGTAGGCCAGAAAAATGAAGCGACCATCGGGCAGCAGTTCAAAGTCTTCGATGTTGAATTGGTTGGTGCCAAAAACGGTATCAGGGGGAGGGCGCTCGGCCGAAACCACAGCCTCTTTGATCACAATAGGAACAATATAGAGGCTTACGTTGAGCCGGAGCGTATCGCTCAGTTCTCCGCTCAGCATTTCAGGGGTAACCTGATGGCTGTAACTCTCGTAACCGAGGTGTTGAAAAAACAAGGTGAAGCGGGTCAATTTGCGTACCTTGAGTTTGTAAATTCCCGTTTTGCCGGTGCTGGCCCCCGTTTGGGTGCCGTCTACGGTCACAGAAGCTTGGAATAGCGGTTGTCCGGTTTCTGCGTCTGTTACTCTGCCGATTACGACCACCGTCTTTTGCTGTGCAAAAGCGGTAACGGTAGCCAGACAAAACCACAAGAAGAGCGTGAACCGAATTTTTATCATACTATTCAAATCGTGCATTCGTTATGAGGATGCGCAAGTTTATCCAATTCCACAAACACCACCCGGCCTGAGTGGTGCATTTCATAGCTAAACCAAAGTATATGGAATACGATTTTTACCGAATCTTGAAGGTTTCTCCTCAGGCCAATTTCGCTACCATCAAACGCGCTTATTACCAGCAGGCCAAGCATTTTCACCCCGATAAAAATAAGGCAGAAGATGCTTCAGAGAAGTTTATTCTGATCAAAATGGCCTACGAAACACTGTCGGACCCTGAGTCGCGCAAGCGCTATGATTTTGACAGGCGCAGGGCACACCGCATGGCTTTCGCCAGGAACCGGCGTCAAAATGTACACGCAGACTCAGCAGAAACGGAAGAAGACTTTGACCCCGCTTATCCCTATACCTTTGAAACCGAAGGAGTGAGCTACAAAGACCGCCCCTTTCTCTACAATTGCTTTTTTGCTTTTGGCATCATTGCCGGGATTCTGTTGGTGGGCCTCAGCATCAAGCTTTATTTCATTACCGAGGGTGTGCAGCGCATTGCCTGCATCTTTATTTTTCCTGGCCTGGTATTTATCCACGATGGGTGGATGGGCTTGAGCTGGAATCAGGAGCGCACGGTATTACACCGGTTCACCGACCGGTTAAGAAAATTTTTTCGAGTAGACTTCGATTTAGATCCGAAGTAACCAGTTGAAAGTATCTTCCTCCAAGCCGCGCTTCAAACGTCTGAGGTAGTTGGCGAGGCGGTTAGAAATCTCACGCGATGGCAATTCGGGCAAAACGAATTCTTCACCATTGTAAGTGATGCTTTCTATCTGGATCAGCGTTGCGGCCGTGCCTAAACCAAAGGCATCTTGTAGGCGACCGCTTTTGTAGGCGTCTACCAACTCCGCTACACTTATTTTCCGTTCCTCAACCGGCAATCCCCATTGGCGGGCAATTTTCAGCACACTTTTACGCGTAACTCCCGGCAAAATCGAATCGGTCAGTGCGGGAGTCACCAAAGTACCATCAATGATGAAGGCAATGTTCATGGTGCCCGATTCCTCAATGTACTTGTGCTCCTGGCCGTCGGTCCAAATCAATTGATCAAAACCATCCTGTTGGCCAAGGGCGGCAGGGTAGAGCGATCCGGCATAGTTTCCAGCGGCTTTGGCCGATCCGGTTCCACCTGATGCTGCACGGGTGTAGTGTGTTTCTACTTTCACACGTACCGGCTTGGTGTAGTAACTTCCGGCGGGGGAAGCCAAAATCAAGAAGCGGTAGGTTTCTGAGGGTTTCACACCGAGAAACTCATCGGTGGCAAACATGAAGGGACGTAGGTAAAGCGAATAATCCTCACCTTGTGGTATCCATCCTTTTTCCAGTTGCACCAACTTGGTGAGCCCTTTTAAGAAAAGGGCCTCCGGAAATTTCGGCATTTTCATGCGAACAGCTGATGCATTCAGCCGGCGAGCATTTTCTTCAGGACGAAAAATCAATGGAGTGCCATCGGGAGCTTTGTGGGCCTTTAAACCTTCAAAGATCGATTGGCCATAGTGCAAAGCAGAGGTAGCAGGACTCATCTTCAGTGGCCCGTAGGGCATGATCCGAAGGTTGGTCCATTGACCATCCCGATACTCGGCGGAAAACATATGATCGGTAAACTGACGACCGAATTTTAAGTGATTTGGATCAAAAGAGGGAAGGCGGGATTCAACTACGGTATCTATTCTAATATCTGGCAGGGTCTGGGTCTCAATCATAACACGTGTTCAAAGTGCAAAAATACTGAATCTATGACGTTCAGCCAACGTGCAATTGGCGTGTAATAGTTACACTAAGACCCTTTGTGAATTGATAATGAGGACTATATCATTCGAAGGTCTTGCTCCTGAATCCACCCGGTTTTGCCATCGGCCAGTCGGATATTGTACCAACCGTTAACCGACTCGAGCAAGGCTACTTTGGTGCCTTCGTGCAAGTTAAAAAGTTGATTCCCCTGGGCATTGGGTTCGCTCTTGATCGTGACGGTAGGGGAGAACACGATGGCTTCGGCGATAGTGGTTTGATAGCTATGCTGTTGCAGGCCGAGCCACAAGAATGTTCCAAAAAGCACCAATGCGCTGCTCGACAAAAACAACAACAAGCGTTTTTGCGCTACCTTTTGGGTATTAATGAACCCAAAGAGGCCTGCAACCAAAAACACCATGAAGGCGATGGCCAAACCGCCCCAAACATCGGCGGGTAGCAAATGAATGACGCCCAACCACCATTTGCTAAAGGTGCCATCTCCCAAGGTTTCAATTTTGTCTACAGTTTGGCTGTGGGCCAACTGAAGGTTGAACGCAATGTCAGGATCGCCAGGAGCCATTTTTTGAGCCTTTTCATAAAACAAAATGGCCGAGGGTAATTCTTCCGTTTTGAAATAGGCATTGCCGAGGTTGAAATACAAGGTAGAAGACACATAACCGGCTTGCACAATGGCCCGATAACTTTCGATGGCTTCGGTATAGTTGCCTTCATTGTAATGAACATTGGCCGAATCGAAACTTAGTTCATAGTGGCTACGACTGTCGTTTTCGGCCAATAATTGGCCCACCAGCATCAGCAATCCGAAGAACAGTAAGCAGTGTTTCATTTCAGATGTCCCTCCAGTTGACGAATAATGTTGGCGGATTGGTCGTAGATGGCTTGCTCGGTGGTGTCGCTCACCGGGGCAAAACGGGCCATTTCACACCGGTCGAGTACAGCAATTAGCTCATTGACGGTCGATTCGGCAACCTGTTTTCCAAGTAAATTCTCACGAATGTTGGCTTTGTTGAGTTCCGAAACCGGCAAGTTGAGTTTATCGCCCACAAACCCGTAGAGCGCTTTGAAAACGGCTTCATAAAAGGCATTCTTAGCGCCTTGGTCCATTGCCTTTCGGGCTTCGCTCAGGCGTTGGTTAGCGATCCGGTTGGCCTTGCGTTGCCGTTGGCCCACCACATCCGAATTGCGCAACTGTTGCCGCCTGCGCAAGGGCAACACCAATAAAAAGAGCAAACCCGGCGTAGCCAACAACGTGTAAAAGCCTGCTGAACCGATAAAGTAATCGTTGGCTTCTTTCAATTCAGCCGGCCCTGGTTTGATGTAGCGAATATCGCTGCCAAACACCGCCAGTTCTTCTTTTACGTTGGGTGAGTAGTTGCTCACATTGCCCGGGCCATTGCCATCGCTGCCTTTGCCTACCACAATAGAGGAGGCCTCCGAACTCAGGGTAACGTATTGTTCTTTTTGGGGGTCGAAAAACGAGAAAGCAACCGCGGGTAACTCGTAGCGCCCTGCGTGGCGCGGAATCAATAAATATTCTGATTCTTTGGTGCCGCTAACTCCTTCAGAAGTGGGTTTGAAGCGGTTTTTTACTTTCGGATCGTAAACTTCGAATTCGGGTGGAAAATCCAAGGCCGGGTTGTTCACCAAATTAAGGTTGCCGTTGCCACGAATCGCAATTTTTAGGTTAATGCCCTCATTGGCGGCTACTGAATCCTTGTCGATTTCGTGCGAAAACCGAAAGCTGCCTACTGCACCATCAAAACCATCGGGAGCGCCACCCGGGAGTGGCTTCACTTGAATGGTGGCTCCATTGGATACAATGGTCATGTTCTCTTCTTTGTAATCGAACATTGAATCGAACATGCTTCTTCTCCGCCGGTTTTGCCGAATGCGCACCCGCAGATCGATGGACCAGGGATCGATTTTCAATTCTCCTGAGCGCTGTGGGAAAAGCACCCTGCTGTCCAAAACAGCCGTTTGAAAGGGTACCCCGTTGATGTATTCGGTGCGCAACTGCCCCATGTTGGGCACTTCAATTTCTTCGGTCCAAAAACCGTTGTAGTCCGGTTCTTTGGAGTTGTTGCTCCCGGCAATTGACAGTTTAGAATAGAGCTTAAAGGTGGCCACAATGGCCTCGCCTTTGTACACTTTTTTCTTATCCACCAGCAAACGGATGTATAGGTCTTTGCGTTGACTGCCCGAGGCATTTTGTCCGGCAGGTGCTTTGGTCACTTTGATGGTGATCGATTCGGACTTGTAGATCTTACCGCCAATCTTGGCCTTAGCGGGTTCAATGGTAAAAGTGCCTGCCTTTTTTGGCGATAGGGTGTAGGTGTAAGTGAGCTTCAATTGGGTGGCTTGGCCGGTACCCGATGAAATTCGGGTTTCCTGCTGGGGCGGAGCTACCACTTGAAAATTATTGAGATTGGGCGGCTGAAAGGCCTGTATTTGATTGGTGTTGAATTCAAATACCAATTCGAAGCGACTACCCATCACCACTTTGCCGGGTGCGGTGGCCTTCAACTTCACGTCTTGCGCTTGCAAATCGGGCAACAGCCAAAGCCATGCTGTTGCAATGGCCAGAAAGCCCAAGAGGTATTTGGAGTGCTTGCTCATGCTTTCCTTACCAATCCTTTTCGATTTTCACTGGTTTGCCTTTGCCTTTTCTGCGCATCAGGCTTTGTTGGGTGTTGCGTTCTTGCTGCTCAATGGCTTCTAACATGCGTTCTGCCTCTTGGGGCGATACCTGTTGGGGGCGCATTTCTTGTTCTTCGCCTTCTTGCTGATCGCCCTCTTTCCCTTCGTTGCCCTCTTTCTCCTCCTGCTCTTGTTGATCTTGCTGGCCGTCTTTGTTTTGTTCGTTTTCTCCGTCTTGCTGGTCTTGTTTCTCCTGGTCTTGTTGATCTTGATTTTCCTGGTCCTGTTGGTCCTGTTGGTCCTGCTGGTCTTCCTGGTTATCGCCGTTTTGGTCTTGTTTTTCCTGGTCGTCTTTGTTCTCCTGGTCTTGCTGTTCCTCTTGGTCGTCCTTTTCTTCCTGGTCCTCCTGATCTTGATCGTCTTTATTCTCTTCGTTTTGCTGCTGTTCTTTCAGCAGTTTTTGCGCCAGGGCAAGGTTGTAGCGGGTATCGGCATCGGTGGGGTCGTTGCGCAAGGCATTTTTATAGGCTTCAATGCTGCCTTCCAAATTCTTTTCCTGAAACAAGCTGTTGCCCAGGTTGTGGTAAGCCGCGGCTTTTCGTTTGGGATCTTGCGTGGTGGTAGCCAATTGCCGGAAGGTGTTGGCGGCCTCCTCGTATTCTTGTTGCCTGTAAAGGGCATCCCCTCGGTTAAAAGCCCCTTCGTAGCTTTCGGGGGCGATGTTTAACGCTTCTTGGTAGGTGCTGTCGGCTGCGGCATAAGCTCCTGCTTTGTAGGAGGTATTGCCGGCTTCAATCAACGATTCAACTGGTTGCGCCCACAGCGAACTGAAGGCAACACAACACAAGCCGATGATCCATCCGAGGGTTTTCATGCGTTTTTAGAGTTGGTTCCCAATACGTTAAGGTGCAATGCCCAATCTGGTTTCCTTGCGGGAAAAACCAGGTCAAGAATAAGAAATCCTAAAGCCAGTGCGAGAAAATATTGGAAATGATCGTTGTAGTCGGCAAATACCTTGCTATCGATCTCTGCCTTTTCCAGCTTGGCCATTTCTTCAAAAATATAGCCCAGGCCCGCATTGGCGTTGCTGGCTTGCACATAAACGCCTTTGCCGGCCCGTGCAATGTCCAGCAACATCTGCTCATTCAGTTGGGTCACTACCGCATTGCCGTTTTGATCCTTGCGGTATTCACCGGTTTTTCTTCCTTTTCGGTACACCGGAATCGGAACCCCTTGTGAACTGCCCATGCCAATGGTATGCACCTGAATGCCCAATTCTGCCGCTTCACGGGCCGCTTTCAAGGCATCGTCTTCGTGGTTTTCACCGTCGGAGATGACCACAATTGCCTTGCCTGCCGGCGATTCCAGGTCAAACGACTCCACCGCCAATTCAATGGCGGCTCCAATGGCCGTGCCCTGCGTGGGCATGATTTCGGTATCGATGGTGGAAAGGAAGATTTTTGCCGCCGAATAGTCGGTGGTGATGGGAAGCTGTACAAAAGGCTGGCCAGCAAATACGACAATGCCCAAGCGGTCCTGGTTCAGCTTTTCAATCAATTGACTGATGGCTCGTTTGGCGCTTTCCAGCCGATTGGGACTCAGGTCTTCTGCCTTCATGCTGTTGCTCAGGTCGAGGGCAATCATCAAGTCTACGCCTTCCCTTTTCACCTCCATCAGCTTACTGCCACTTTGGGGCGACATTAAGGCCACAATGAGGAAGAAGATGGCGTTGCGCAGCAGTACAAACTTAACGGCTGGAAAGGTCACACTCAGGTTGGGAATCAATCGGGCAATCAAGGGATAATCGCCCCAGCGCTGCAACAGCCGCTGCCGCCAATAAAATGCTGCCCAAAAAAACAACAGGGTAAAGGGAATGACCACCAATCCCCAAGCCATTTCGGGCCGCCCAAACCGAAAGCGCGACAATTCGGGCATGATAAACAGGAGAAATACCCCGGCCAACACTGCAAAAAGTGCCTCATTGGCCAGTACCAAAAGGAGGGCCGAACGGTAACGGTATTGCGTAGTAGTGGCCATTAGGTGAGGGATACAAAAACGGTTTGTCGGAGAAAGAATTCTATGACTAATAGCAATACGGCACCCATGGCAAACCAATGGAAGCGCTCGGTCTTCCGGCGGTATTGGGTCACTTCAATCCGGGATTTTTCCAATTGGTCAATTTCTTCGTAAACCTCGCCCAGTTCTTGGTTGCCGGTGGCCCGGAAGTATTGACCACCCGTCATTTTAGCGATGGACCTCAGGGTTTCTTCGTCAATCTTCACTTCCATGGGCTGGTAGCGGGTTTGGCCAAACATGTCTTTTACCGGAATGGGGGCCTTGCCGTTGGTGCCTACTCCAATGGTGTAGACCCGAACGCCGAAGCTCTTGGCAATTTCAGCTGCGGTGAGCGGAGGAATGGAACCCCGGTTGTTGCTGCCGTCGGTGAGTAAAATCACCACTTTACTGATGGCATCGCTGTTTTTGAGGCGGCTAACGCTGTTGGCCAATCCACTTCCAATGGCGGTGCCATCCTCAATCAGGCCATTTTTTAGATCGAAAAACAAATTGCGCAGTACGGCATGATCGGTAGTGAGCGGACATTGGGTAAAGCTCTCTCCACTAAATACCACCAGGCCAATGCGGTCGTTGGGGCGGCCTTGTATAAAGTCTACTGCCAACTCCTTGGAAGCTTCCAGACGGTTGGGCTCGAAATCGCGTGCCAACATCGAACTGGAAATGTCTACGGCAATCACAATGTCGATGCCTTCGGTGGTTGAATCTTCCCAGCTGGAAGAAGATTGTGGACGGCTGAGGGCCAATACCAACAATACCAAGGCGCCCATGCGCAGTAGGAGCAGCGCATGACGCAGCCACTCAAAAGGTTGAAAGGTTTTGTTTTCTACGCCATCGATCGTAGCCACATAAACTTCGGCCTGGCTTTTTCGGTACGACCAAATGTACCAACCCACCATGGGGATGAGTAGGAGTAACAGCCACCACAATTCCGGATATGCCCACTCATACGCTTCCATGCTATCCTTCGGAGTTGGTAGGTTTTGGAGTGGTTTGATTCACGAAGTCGCGCACCTGTTGTAGACTGAGTTCATTTTCAGAACCGAGAGGCTTGCTTTTAGCAAACTTTACCAAATCGGCCAGCTTAAAGTAGTTGCGCAGGCTATTGCGGCTATCACTACTGATAGACAGTTGATTAAAAGAAGCAATGATCTCTTCAGAGGTTTGTTCTAAGGCCCGAATGCGGAAGCGGGCTTCGAGGTACTCGCGCAAGATGACCGACAGTTCAGTATGATAGGCTTTTGCCTGATCGTTTTGCCAAAGTTTTTTGCTTTCCAGTTCGGCGAGGCGTTCCAGAGCGATTTCGTGAGCAGGCCGTTGTGGTATAACCGGAGCTTTGGCCGCAACCGTTACCGGTTTCCGGCGGAGCAAGAAGATCAACACCGCGGTGAGGAAACTGACCAAAACAAAGCCACCCGCTATCGGCAGCCAGTTGTCTTTCAACCAATCCATCCAGGTGTAGCGTACGTCAATAGGTTCTTTGATGTCTTTCGGGCTACCGGTGGAATCTACCGCCACGGTGTGCACTTCCAATAGTTCTACATCGGTAGAATACACATCGCCACCCACCACAAAATCAACCGGTGGAATCGGGTAGTAGCCCGAGTCGAACGAGGTGACGGTGAGGGCTTGCTGCATCACTCGGGTGCCCATGTTGTTGCCCTCGAAGCTGGTATCGATCTTACCTTTCGACAAGATTTCTACTGATTTAATCAAAGTATCCTTCCAGGCGGGCCATACTACCGTATCACCGGCAGGAGCTTGCAACTCAAAGGTCATTTGCACGGGTTGGCCCAACAAGATTTTTTGGGTGTCCATGGCCATGGTCACCTGTACTTCCTGGGCGAAGCTGATTTTGGCAAAAGCCACCACCAACATCCATAAAGCAATATGTTCGGCCCAACGAATCATCTGCGGCTTTCCCGTTTTTTAAACAGACCCATCAGTGGTGGTACATAAGATTGATTGGTGGCAATGTGCGTATAATCGACACCAGCTTTGCGGCAGGTATCTTCCATGCGGTGGCGGGTTTGGGCCGCTCTGGCGGCAAACTCGCGCCTAACGCGCTTGCTAAAGGTATTGACCCACCGGCGTTGGCCACTTTCCAAATCCCGCAAGGGGAGCAATCCCATGGCGGGTAGTTCTAATTCTCCTGGATCAAACACCCGCAGGGCAACCAGGTCGTGTTTTTTGTTGGCAATCTTAAGGGCACTTTCGTAATCGGCCGACTGAAAGTCAGAGAGCAAAAAGGCGGTGCTCCGCTTCTTGATGGCACTGGTGAGGTAGCGCAAGGCTTCCGCCACATCAGTGCCCTTGTGCTCTGGCTCAAAATCCAGCAATTCGCGGATGATGCGCAAAATGTGGGTGCGTCCTTTTTTGGGAGGAATGAATTTCTCTACTTGATCGGTGAAGAAAATGACACCAATCTTGTCGTTGTTTTGAATGGCGCTGAAGGCCAGAACCGCACAAATCTCGATTAGCTGGTCTTTCTTGCGCTGCTGGTGTACTCCAAACTGTCCGGAGGCCGAAAGGTCCACCATGAGCATTACCGTAAGCTCCCGCTCTTCTTCAAAAACCTTTACGTAAGGGTTGCCCAGCCGCGCTGTCACGTTCCAATCGATGGTACGAATCTCATCACCGGGTTGGTATTCGCGTACTTCGCTAAAGGCCATACCGCGTCCTTTGAATGCCGAATGGTACTCGCCAGAAAAAATCTGGTTGGAGAGTCCTCGCGTTTTGATCTCGATCTTGCGGACTTTTCTAAGTAGCTCTTGCGTCTCCATGCTCGGTTTTGGCGCAGACTTGCCTTAGCAGGCTTAGGGTACTTCTACCCGGTTCATGATTTCGCTAATGATGTGCTCTGAAGTAATGTTTTCGGCCTCTGCTTCATAGGAAAGGCCAATCCGGTGGCGCATCACATCGTGGCTCACTGCTCGTACGTCCTCGGGAATCACGTAGCCCCGCCGTTTGATAAAGGCGTAGGCCTTGGCCGCCAGAGCAAGGTTAATGCTCGCCCTTGGGGAAGCGCCAAAGCTGATGAGTTGTTCGTAGTTGCCCAGGCCGATTTCTTTGGGCGAGCGGGTAGCGAACACAATGTCTACAATGTATTGCTCTATTTTTTCATCCATATAAACTTCCCGAACGATGGAGCGCGCCTTGATGATTTGCTCGGGCGTTACTACCGCAGTAGGCTTGGGAAAACCAGTCGGGTTCACATTTTGACGGATGATGATTTTCTCTTCTTCTTTTTTCGGATAACCCAGTACCACTTTCAGCATAAAGCGGTCTACCTGCGCTTCCGGTAGGGGATACGTACCTTCTTGTTCTACTGGGTTTTGAGTAGCCAACACCAAAAAGGGCTCGGGCAAGGCGTAGGTTTGGTCGCCAATGGTCACTTGCCGTTCCTGCATGGCTTCCAGCAGTGCGCTTTGCACTTTGGCCGGAGCCCGGTTAATCTCATCGGCCAAAATGAAGTTGGCAAAGATGGGACCTTTGCGCACCGAGAAATCATCCTTCTTCTGCTGGTAGATCATGGTGCCGATCAAGTCGGCCGGCAACAGGTCGGGGGTAAATTGCAAGCGGCTAAAGTCGGCTTGGATGCAGGAGGCCAGCGATTTTATGGCCAGGGTTTTGGCCAAACCAGGCACCCCTTCCAACAGAATATGACCGTTGGCCAACAGGCCGATCATCAAGCGTTCGACCATGCTTTTTTGCCCTACGATCACCTTGTCCATTTCCAGGTTCAACAGGTTGATGAAAGCACTTTCCCGCTCGATTCGTTCGTTGAGCTCGCGTATATCGGTCGTGGGCCCCGATGGGGAGACCGGAGCCGGAGTGGGTGTCACCGGAATATCAGACATTTTCCTACAGTTGTTTTAGCAGTTGTTAGGCGTAAGGAGCGCCATGGAAACACCGGTAGGACCGAAAGTGTTTGCCAGGAACATCTCCTTTCAAAAAGGAGTCAAAAATATCCAATGCAATGAATTCTTCAAAACCTCCCTTCCGAACTTCAAATTTCTCATTTTTGTTGGGCCTTCGGCGGAAGATCGCTGTTAAATTTTGTTAACGGTGTAAGGCGAAAATTAGGCTCTATTGGCTTTAATTGCGCGCTTTTTGATTTTTCGGTGCGAAGGCCATTGCGTTCAAAAAACAGTAATCATTTCATTCTTACCTGCTTAAATTTTTGCCCATGGATTCCTCCGAATCGCTTTCGCTACAACAAACCATTGGATACGTCAAGACCTTTCACGAAGCCTTTCGCATTGCCAACCGGGAAACCCCCGAGGCTGAGGTAGGCGAGAAAACCTATCGCCTGCGCTATAACCTGATGAAGGAAGAAAACGAGGAGTACCTACAGGCCTGCGCACAGGGCGACCTCACCGAAATTGCCGATGCACTCGGCGATCAATTGTATATCTTGTGTGGTACCATCCTTTCTCACGGCTTGCAACACAAAATCGAAGAGGTGTACAGCGAAATACAACGCAGCAACATGTCGAAACTCGATGCCGACGGCAATCCGATTTACCGGGAAGATGGCAAGGTGATGAAAAGTGACCGCTACTTTAAGCCGGATATTGCACGTATCTTGAACCAATGATGAATCTGGAACAACTGATTGCCACCGGGCAGCGCTCCAACCGTGGCCGCTGGTGGATGAATGTCGTACTCCGAAGGGTGATTCCTTTCAACCGTCCGCACCGTTTGGAGGTGCTCTCCATCACCGACGAAGAGGTGAAAGTACTGTTGCCCTACCGGCGAAACAACCTGAACCACCTGAAAGGCCTGCATGCCTGTGGCATGGCTACGGCCGCCGAATACTGTTCGGGTTTGTTGTTGCTGCACCGCTTGGGGGCAAAGAACTACCGGCTTATCATGAAATCACTCCACATGGAGTATTTCTATCAGGGGAAAACTGATGCCGTGGCCACTTTTAAAATGACGGCTGCCGAAATGGAGCAACAAATCATTGCGCCATTGAAAACGCAAGATGCGGTGCTTATTCCTCTTGAAATTAAGTTGGAGGACAAAGACGGGAATCATTTGTGCACGGGAACGGCCAACTGGCAGTTGAAGCCTTGGGATAAGGTGCGTACGAAGGTGAAATAGGGATTCCCTGGGTTTTTGAGCCACATCGGCACGGTAGGGCACATAGGATTTGATCTTTTGGGGGGTGGTTAACAACTCCGCCTGTGTGGTACTTGCCCCAATGAAAATCGAGTAGTATAGTACTTAGGAGGTGACACCTATAAAATTAGTATGGAAAGTCGAGTTAACCCATTGATTCCTTCCTTTCCCGATCAATTAATGCTCTGGTTGCAAACTCAGAAAATTGTAGTATCCCATGATGATTATAAACTCCTGTTGAAGCAAGAACTGCCCAATCCTTATCGAGTGATAGGGTGGTGTTTTTTAGGTACGGGTGTGGTATGCGCGCTCATTTTTTTCACCCTTCTTGTTGGGATGGATTATCATGCGTTTAAATGGCTTCAACTGTTGAGTAGGAATGGTGCTTTCCTTTTTAGCATTGGTGGTTGGGTAATACTAAGTAGGAGGCGCAAGAACCTGTTGGAGTGGCCTTTTGCCAAAGGCGTTTTAAAGATAGAAAGCAGGATACACGGACGCTCGCACAAAGGCCTGCTTCAATTGGGTGAAATCGAGGCAGTAGAACTCATCCTTGCAAAGTCCAAAGTTGTCCTTGCTTTTCGAAGTAAAGGGCATTACCTACCGGCATTGGAATTTGAGGATGATACCGAAAACCGTAAAGCTGCGGAGGGCCTTAGGAGGCTATTGGAAAGCATGCTTTAGGATAAAAAAGGGCTCCCGGTTTGGAAGCCCTTCTGGAATTGATATACTGTAAGTGCCAAGCAGTTAAGTTTGAGCTGGGTTATTTGCTTACTCCTCTTCTGGTGCCTGATTCTCAGTGGAAGATGCTGGATTGAACCACAAGTATAGGTTGTTGGCCTGCTCTATCCAGTCAATTGTATAGCTTGCTGTACCATAAAGCTGAACAGAAGCTGGTGCTAAGGTGAAGAAATCGACATCCACACTAACTTGTTTGGTCAATGGGGTCCAAACTTGACCGGTTGGACTGGTTACTTCAGCCCCTTCACTATATCCGGCTCCTATACTCATGCCAACGCCACTACCGCCACCAATTTGACCTTCCATACCCAAAGCGAGTCCACTAAAATCAGACCTTTTTGCTCCTTCTACTCCGTATAGCCGCTGAAAGGATCTTCCAAAAGACAACCCAAAGTCTGGTGTTCCGGTTCCCGCTCCTCTTGCAAAAGTAGTGCGTAGTAAAAGGCCTTCTCCTTCAAGGTATCCGATTTCATGCGATACAGGAGTCTTCTCATATCCAAAAATATAAGTTCCGGATACTGAGGCTCCGAATGAGTACACCCAACCACGTTGAGCAATTTTTGAAGCTTTAGAGAAACTAATATTTTTGGAAGGCTCGACTTCTGGGTTTATAGAGGCTCTGGCCACCACTATTCTAAAAATCTCACCTTCGTCAAGGTTGTCAGGATAATCCATCTGAGAACCGTCTTCTCTGAAGAAACGAGCATCTTGTAAAACATAGGCACCAAATCCATCTCCCATGGAATACTCCTGATCTAATCCAATAAAGCGAGCACTGGAAGATACCCAGGTTCCTTCGGTAGCTTTGAAAGTGGCTACATGGTATTCTACATCTCCACGTTGAATAATAGCAAACTCCAATAGCTGGCCGGGGTTCCCTTGCTGAGGAGCATCCCCGTCAGGATCAGTAAAGGAAATAGGGTTGTTGGCCATCGCACTGTAGGGACTGATACCCGGAAATTTGGCATCAAGAGGATCTACGCTAAGCCATCTGGCCACTCTTGGGTCATACCTTCTAAAATGCGAAGTGTAAGAATTCCCATTCCCCTTCACTTCATCGTCTCGCTCCATGCCATTGAAGCCATAGGTGTAGCCCGAGCCTTCGTTCGTGCGGCCAGGCGCCTGCATGCCAAAGGGGTAGTAATGCCAATATCCCAGATTGATGGCCTGTTGGTCCTTTGATTTTCCACCGACTGGGCCGAGAACTTTGCGGTCGTCACTCACCAATACCCGCACGTTGCCCAGGTGGTCAGTGAGTTCGTATTGCTTTTGGTTGAGTACCCGTGCGGTAATCACAGTGTTGGTATCCGGCAGGTTTTCGCCGGGTTGGGTGGCCTCGTTGAGCTTACGGGTACCGAAGCGCTTGTGGATGCCAATTGGATTCTCCTTTAAAAAATAGGTGCCGTTTTGTTGTTCGTAGCGCGCCAACGTACGGCCGGCTGCATCACGCACGTAATAGAGGGTATCCGATTGGCCACCTTGTTGCACCACTTTGCGCACCCGATTGCCACTGGCATTGTATAAGAAGTTGATGGTGCGGTTCGTCTTGGTCACCGTTTTTACTTTGCCTTGCGCATTCCAGGCAATAGAAGTGATGTTTTCATCTTGGTCTTGTATCAATTCCCCGTTGGCGTTGTAGGTATAGTTGTCCGGGTCTTGGTCTTCCAAATCGCTGGTGATGGAGGTGGTGGTCCAATGGTCGTCGATGTGGGAGAGGCGGTTGGTACCGGTTTGGTAATGGTACACCAGGCTGTCCATTTCGGTGGCGAAAGCCCGCCGGGAAACCTTGGTCAGGTTGCCGTTGGCATCGAAGGCATAGTCGCTGTTGTAATGCTGGTTGGCATTGTTGTTCCAGCCAGTGGCTTCGTGGTAGTGGAACCGATTTTTCGTCAAGCGGTTCAGCTCATCGTAGCGGAATTTCTGTCCGGTGAGTTGCTCAAATTGCCCACCGGCCGAATGGTTCACTTTGCTGGCCCAGGTGGAGATGTTGCCATTGTAGAGCGAAGCAACGGGGGGCAGGTAGGTGCTGTCGGTGCTGGCAAAAGCACTGCCTGTTCGGTTGAAATCACCATCGAAATAGCCCAACGACATGCCAAACTGATCTTTGGCGAAATGGGCGTGGGGCGAAACGCCTCCAAGGCCGTCTAAGCCCGGATCGTTCGCAGGGTCGGGGTGATTGATTCCTTTGAGCCAGCCCAGCAATGTGTAGGTGTAGTCAATGCCTTGCACATGGTCTTCGCCCAATTCGGTACGGGCAAGTGGACCATAATCGGCATACTGCATTTTTACATCGCGGTCCCAGATCAGGCCATCCGAGGAAGTGGAAATGGCGATCAAACGTTGGTCGGCATTGTATTCCAGGCGCGTCAAAAACCGATCGTTAAATGACTCATTGTACCGTACTTCGATGATTTGCCCGGTGATCACATCGTATTCGTAGCCCACGTAGTTGAGGGCAGGTAGCCCGGTATTGGCATCTTCCAAACCTGGAACTTGTTGGGCCATCCATTCCACACGGCCGTGCGGATCGTAGCTGTAGTAAGTGTGAGTAGCGTCATCCGTGTAGGTATAGCTAATCTGATGGGAACGTACCCTTTGTGGGCGATCGTTTTGCTCATTGTAGTATACCGTTGTGCCTGGCAAGCTGCCATACACGATATAGGTTCGCTCAGTTCCGGTAAATGGAAAACCGTTGTTGTTAGTGTAGCGGTCTTCGTGAATGCGGTGGAGACTATCGGAACTCAAGCCCGTTTCCACCACGCGACCTAAATTATCGTAGCGGGTGTAAGCATATTGACCTTGTTGCTGTTGCACGGGGTCTTGCGAAAAGCGGATCCTACCCAAGCGGTCGTAGTGATAAAACGCCTCGCCACCGTCGGGCGTTTCCTTGCGCACCATGTTGTTCAAGCTGTTGTATTGGTATTCGGTAAACAGGCTATGGGCCGGGCGGTCGTTGCGCGTGTAGTTGTCGTCTTTATCTACTCCTTTCGGAGGAACAGTTTTGATGAGGCGCCCCATCAAGTCGTAATAAAACAGGGTGTAGTGGTAGTAATTGAGGTCGTAGCTTAGTACAAAAGTATCGTTAATGCTTTCGGGCAGTGCACAATGGGCGATGTATTGTTCTTGCCAGTCGTTGCGCAAGGCGTTGTCGATCGAATCGATCTGGTGTAGGAGGTAGGTTGCCAGCCAATCACTGTTGGTGTGGGCGCACGAATCCATGGTGAGCACCAACTCCGGGTCGGGCATTTCTGGCTCTCGCCAATGAAAACAGATGGTGGCACACGTGTCGTAAACCGTAGGGGCAATTTCGATGTTGTCAAACTCCACCCGGGTGAGGTGGTTGGGCAAGCCAGTATGAGGCGTGGTAAAAGGATCGTGAAAAAGCTCCAGGCTGTAAGAAGTATCCATCGTGTCGGTTACCTCCGAGGTGAAAACGGATCCATAATCCGGGAGGTCGGGCGTTTCCAAATGGCTTTGCCGCGGATAGAGCACTACCTCAAAATCGCCAGTTCGTTCGGCGGTAAAATGCACCGTGATGTTGCGCCACAAGGTGTCGTATACGTTAACACCGTGCCACAATACTTGCTGGCAGGGAGTGGGCAATGGAGCAATGCGGTCGTGCATGGGCCGGGGAAACAAGCTTCCGCATGGGCTGCCCACATCCGCCGTGTCCAGCAACACGTAAATGTTGTCCGATTCATCAAAGCCCGGTACGTTTCTCAGGTCGAACGAAAGGGTGTATTCCTGGCCTGCCACAAAAGAGTAGCCCGGCACCGTCATGATACCATTGCCACAGATTTCAGCCGCATCGTTGTAATTCGTATCGATGTAGGATTCCGTGAGCGCCACCCGGTCGATGCGGTTGGGGTGCAAGTCGGCCACCGTGAGTGCTGAGTTGGGCACAAAGGGCGGGGCGGGGGTGACCGTCATGTATGGACCATGCGATTGTTCCCATTCATCGTTGCAATTGTTGCCAAAAAAATCGGGCAGGCTAAAGGTCGGACAGGCGGCAAGGCTGGTATTGCGGTTCAGTTCAGGGTTGGTAATAAAATTCACCCCCAACTTGGGTTGTGGAATGTTCACCAGATTTCCCGAAGCAGCACAGGTATCAAAATCAGGGAAGCGAATATCGTACCCGTAGGTCATCACCATGCGCATACTATCGGCTTGTGTTTGGGTACCGATGGAACCAATCTTGGAGATTTGTTCTACCATTCGAAATCCAATTCCCATGGTTGGAGCAGGACGCACCCAATAATCGTAGGTGGGCTCATCGCCCGCCACAAATTCATCGCCCGAGGCATAATTGGGGCCGTACCAGGTGCCATCGTATCGAATGTATACCTGCGTACTGGGGTTATCGGGGATGATTTTGTAGGTCTTGCCCGCAATAAGGGTAGCAGAATGCAGGTGGGAAAAATTGCGGAGGGTAGAACCACCCTCGTAAAACACGGTGAGGTCGCAATATTCCTCGCAATGATCAATGAGCATTTCGGAGAGGCACTCCATTTCTGTGGAATCTGGAAACCAACCCAGCGAATCGTAGAGCGCGGCAACCGAGTGCTCAAAGGAAGCGCGGTGCAGCTCGCAGCTTTCCAAACAGGCTTCTACAATATCGTCTCGCAATTGCTCCGGTGTTCGTTCAGGACGGTCGCTGCTTGCTCCATGAATGCAATCGTAGAAACGCGCCCACGAACGACCGGTATAAGGGTCTTGTTGCCAGTCCATTGGATCGGACAGCGGAACCGGGTCGCCGTCAGCCGGCCAGGGATTGGCCGGGTCGTAGTTGGTGGCGTTCTGGCAATCGGGGCTGTCGTTGAAGGTGTATTGAAAATACTTGTATGCGTGGCTTTTGTATAAGGTGTTGTTAATGCCGTAGTAGCGCTTTCCGGTACAGTTGAGAAATTGCTGAATCGGGTCGTATTTTTCATTCCTGCCGATGGCATAGATAAAGTCATCCAAAGCCGAAGCACAAACCGCTTCCCAGCAACTCCAAAGTTCCTCGCAGGTGTAATCAAAAGCACCATCTGCCAACATGTTGCTCATTAGATCGTCGATCTCAGTGGTGGAGTACATGTCGATGTTGGTAGGAATCGTTTCCAGGGCAGCATCCAGGTCCAGGGAATTGAAATGCCCCAGAATAACTTCGAGCATGAAGGTTTCATCGGTCGTTAGGTCCGGCTCGTCCAACATGGCTTCCAATTGGCTGATGAAGGCATCTTGCAGGTAATCGCCAAAAAGCGCATAGTCGCCTTCGCACACCAGGGTATCGCACGTTAGCCAGGGCAGGTCCAAGTCAATACAGCCTTTTGAAATGGTGTACGCATTGGAAGTGGCGTCCCACTGCGCCAGTGCCCATTCATCGAGCATCGCATAGAGGTCTTCAGTGCGGTGTTGGTTGAGGTAAGGAAAAATGGAATCGGTGATTTCGGCCAGGGCCGAATCCATCATTCCCGAAAGGGTATCCAATTGCTGGTTGAGGTAGGTTTCGCCCAACACATTACCACTGCCCACACTGTTTGGGTTGACGTTGTTGGAAAGAATGCGCTTTTCGATGTAATACGTACCCGGGTCTAAAGAATAACCTCGGGTGTGGGTATAACTGCTGGGAAAATTGTCGCACGACTCACCCAGTACGTCCAAAGTATCTGAAAAGGAAAGCAAAGGATTGTTGAGGTTGGAAACATTGATTACGACCCGATAGTCGCAAGTAGCACAAAAATCGTAGCAATCGGCCTCCAAGGTGTCGGGCCAAATCTGATAATCCACATTTACCAAGGTGGCTTCGGCCAACGCTAGTCGGGTGCCCCCCCGCACTTGATAGTTGCCAATAGCATGGTGTTCTTCAATCGTATCGGTGATGGAAGAAAGGCTGTTAGCTCTGGATTCGAGCGCTTCCAGGCCCGTGTTGGCAGTGCCTACAGCGAGGCAGGTGGCCAGGGTTTTGCCTTGGTTAGAGGTGTAGGTGATCAATGGGGTGCCATTGGGGTCGATGGTGATGGTTTTACGCACTGTACGGGCCAGGGGAGCTTCTTCGCCAAAAATGCTGGTGAGCTCCTGATCGGCCACACCAGAGTAGTAGAGCCGGGTGCTGTGGCCACTGCCAATAGTGTGGTGGGTGCCTTGTTGGCCAATTTCTTCGGTGCGGCCACTGCCATCGGCAATGTAGCGGGTGCGCGCATAGGGATAGCCTTCTGCATTGGGCACGCTCGGATCGGGGTTGGCATCGGAATAGTAATTGCCTCCGTCTCCGTTGGGAGCCATTTCGGGGCTCAGGTAGTTCGCGTCCGCATCAAAGTGATCGGCGGTAAACAATTGGTTAGAAGCATTTTGTAAAAAGTCTTCTTCGTAGGAAAGCGCT
>CALCCE010000182.1 GCA_937899835.1 uncultured Flavobacteriales bacterium
TTCTTGCTGCTGCTTCACCGCTTTCATTTTTGGCCAACCGGGCAATGCTTCCAAATGTGCTACTTCACCAATCGCCCTTTCGATGCTCAAGCCACACGGAGCCACCACCAACACTTCCGGATCGTATTGCCGGATAGTTTCCCAATCGATTTTAACAGAATACCCCGAAGGATTGGCCAAGAGATCTACTCCGACTGCCTGTGCAATTTGATCGGGTATCCAATGACCACAATTGTAAATCGGGTGTATCCATTCCATCAGCATCACCTGGCGCTGGGGTGCATTGTGGCGCTGCAGCGTTTCGGCTACCGCATCGGTGCGCTTTTTTAAGTGGGCCAAAAGGGCCTGTGCCTTTGTTTCCTGCTCCATGGCGCTGGCGATGGTGCGAATGTTGTCATAAACATCCATCAGGCTTTTGGGCAGAAGCGGAACAATGCGGGGTTGCTTTTTCAGTTTGTGGGCCGCTCGTTGTACATACGCCGTATCAATCTGGCATACCTCACACACGTCTTGCGTGAAAATGATATCCGGTGCAAGTTCCTGTAGCAACTCTTCTTCGATGTAGTACAAACTCTTGCCTTGCGCTTTGGAAGTAGCCACAATCTTTTCGATTTCGCCACTGCTGTAGTTATTTCCCTCCAGAGGTGAACCCACTACTTTGGGCTTGTCCGAAGGGCATTCAAAGGTGACTCCGCAAAGAAATTCTTCTAATCCGAGTTGATAAATGATATCCGTGGCTGCCGGTAAAAAGGAGCAAACTTTCATGCGATCAGAGAATTTTGGAGTGGCACTGCAAGGTATTGGTAATAACCAAAGGTCGGTGATTTGAAACAGGCACGTGAAGACAAAAGTTCGCGTTAGGGCTGACTTTTAATACCCGAATGCTAAGGGGGCAGTAGCAGTTCTTCGTCAACTCTGAACGATCGCGAGAGGCTGAGGTTGCCAACTACCGAAGTATGTGGCCAGCATAGCTAATTTTACTAAGGCACGAAAACCAAAAAAGTCTTTGCACCGAGGAGTCTTTTGACGTTGGACGAGTTTAATCTGAGGAAGCGCCCCGAATATAGCCTAAGGCCTCCAAGTCTTCCTCGCTGGTGACAGGATACGTTTTGCCTTCCCGGATCAAATAGGCATGCTCACAAACGTCCAACACATGCCGGTACGAATGATCGGTCACCAAAATGCCTTTGTTGCTTTTTTCCCGGCGGATCAATTGCTTGATCTGTTCAATGGTTTTCGGAGCCAACATCGAAAAGGGCTCATCCAGCAAGCAAAACTTGGTAGGAGCAGTCAGCACCACATACAATTCGATGAGCCTCCGTTCTCCGCTCGACAGTTGCTTGAGAGGTTGGCGGTAACACGTTTCAAACGCGGGGAATTCACGCATGAAAGCGGCAATATCCAGACGAAAGTCTCTAAAAACAGCTTTGGTCGTTAGGGCCGTAGGAATGAAATGGTGTTGCGGTAAATATTGCAGGTCCTTCGGTGAACGATAGGAGCCCGACAGGGCAACACCATCAATTTTAATCGATTGCTGACTGGGGGACAAGCCTCCGGAAATTACCTGCAGCAAGCAGGATTTTCCCGTGCCGTTTCTGCCTAATATTCCGGTGGCGGTTCCTGACTCATTTTTGAGGTAAACATCATGTAGGATTTTTCGTCCCCCTAACTCCACAACGATACTATCTACCTCAAGCAGGCTTTTCATCTCAATTGAAGTGTTAGGATCACCAATACTAAAAAGACCACAAAATCAAAGGTGAGGGTCGAAACCCACAAGCGCCTTGGAGGCAAGCCTAAGTTTTTGAAGTAAGGATAGGTCTTCCTTTTGTAATGGTGAACAAAATAAACGATGGTGGTCAGGGTGAAGATTTTGAACCAAAACACTATCGCAAAAATCCCGGCTCCATTCGTGTAAAGAATATAAGCGCAGATCAGGGAAAGGGAAAGGCTAATGTAGGCGTAGAATTGGTAAAAGAGCAGCAACAATCGGATGGTTCGCATGGTGGTGGTTTGAGGGCTGTGTTTTCCTGTAGGATGATGATAGCAGGAACATTACCCGCCATGCAGACCCACTAACCAAATACCTTGCCCAATTTACTCCGTTGCCTTTCTGATTTCTACATAGTCATACCAATGTCAAAAATGGGCACTGTTCCGTGTGGGCAAATGGGTTTCTACCTATTTTTAGGCGCTGTAAGCAGGCACATAGCACTGCAGCATTGGAGAACAAATTTTTAGGACATGCTCGGAGGACTCATCAATCGATTGAAGGGGAAAGAAGGATCGGAAAAACGCATCAAAAAATCGTCGAAAAGCGATGCGGAGTACATACTGCTGGTAGGTACACAGTTTGGCAGAACCCGAAATACGGCACAGGCATTTTTCAATGGCCTGTTGGCGGAAGGCAAGAAAGCCTACATGGATGAGTTGGACAACTATTCGACTTACCCCAGTGCGACCCACCTGATCATTTTCAGTGCAACCAACGGAGATGGCGATCCGCCTCAAAATGCTACGCTCTTTGAAGACCTTCTCCAAGACCATCGACCTGCCAATCCGCTCAAGTTTGCGGTGGTGGCCTTTGGTTCCACGTTCTATGCCAACTTTTGTCAGTTTGGAGTAGATGTGGACAGTTGGCTTGGGGCCAATCCTGATTTTGAGCGGTTGTTGCCGGTTGTCAAAATCAACGACCAATCTGCATCGGACCTGCGCAGTTGGTTGTCGTCCTGGAACCGGGCCACCGACATGGAATTGCAAATTAAAGACACCGATCAAAAACTGGCCAAAACTTCAGATTTCACGGTGGTGGAAGCCCCTCAGGTAAATGCCGACCATACTACCCTGATCAAATTGCGGCCCAGTAAACCCGCCACCTTTCAGTCGGGGGATTTGTTGAGCATTACGCCGGAAGGGTCGCAACGGCCACGCCATTATTCGGTTGCTAAAATTGGAAACGATGTTCTGCTGAGTGTCAAAAAGCACGATGGTGGGCTGTGTTCTGACTACCTGTGCAACTTGTCAGAAGGAGATACCGTAGCCGGTTCTTTAGAGCGAAACGAAACGTTTCACTTTGCCGAAGACGCACCTTCGGTTTGGTTGATCGGAAACGGAACTGGCATCGCTCCCTACCTGGGCATGATGGGAGAAAATCTGAACTCCTCGATAAAACTCTATTGGGGTGGACGGACGGAATCCTCTTTCGATCTCTACAAACCCTACGTAGACAAAGCCATGGAACATGGCAACGTGGAGCATTATGAATTGGCCTTGTCCAGAGTAGACAAAAAACAGTACGTTCAGGATGTGCTGTCGCAACAAGAAGAACAGGTAGCTCAGGCATTTGATGCGGGAGCCGTTTTCATGCTGTGCGGCTCCATGGCCATGCAGGATGCTACGCTACAGGTGCTCAATCAAATCACCCAAACAAAATTGGGCAAGCCCCTCAGCCGGTTCCAGAACGATGGACAACTGCTGACGGATTGTTATTAGACGTGCATACCAATTTGTAAGGGCAATTGATAAGCAACGATCGTAGTTCTTTATGATTGGCGAATTGTCACCAAACCAACACCTCGTATAGCTTCCCTCAGAAGCATGCCCGCTTCCCTCAAAAAATCCGGGAGTTCGTCCCGAATTTTTCAAGAATCAGCTTTAGAATCAGAATTTGACGGTATTCAACCAACAAATTTTGAATCTCATGCTTCTGTATTATCTTCTTTTTAATAGCTGTCGAACTCACTTTTTCTTACTGTTTACCGTATTGTTTTTGGGTACAGTTGGCGTACCGAAGGCAAAGGGGCAATCCTATTGCGAAGACCTGTCTTATCCAGTGACCACAACCTTCGCTGGCAACGCTGCTACGGATGACGATGGGCTAATTACCATTTCTTATTCGGGAGAATACACCCGCCTGGATGCCACTGGCAATACCGTGTGGTCGTATAAGCTCAACCCTATCGGTTTTTCATTGCTGACCCACATCACGCGCCACTCCAACGGCAACTACATCATTGTGACCCGTTCCGGCGATTGGTACGAAATTGATGGTAATGGCGGCATTGTGGGGCAGCATTCACTTACGGACGCTCCTTTTAAGTTGATAGTAATTCGTTCGGTCATCCCTACGCAAGACGGAGGATTGGCTTTTGTCGGCAGGAGTTCGCTTTCCGGCTCAGCACTCACCAGCCTTTATGTGGCTAAAATAGCCGCCGATGGTACCCCAGAGTGGTCCAAAGAAGTGGGCCAGTTTGGCTATTACGACGGAGTGCGGTGTGTCGAAACATCGGATAATAAAATTGTCGCTGTGGGCACCCGGGGCAATACCTCCAATTCAAGGCGCATTT
>CALCCE010000183.1 GCA_937899835.1 uncultured Flavobacteriales bacterium
GGCTTTTGCACACCACCAACGATGAAGTGGGCGACCGCACCATTGCCACCAACGGTAAAGTGCAACTGGTGTATGGACAGGATAAAATTGTAGAAGAATTGTTGGGGCTCAACTTTGAAATTAGCATGAAAAGCTTTTTTCAAACCAATCCGCAGTCGGCTGAAAAGCTCTACGAAAAAGTGGTAGAGTACGCCTTGGAGAAAAAAGAAGCCATTGACAATACGGTGGTGCTCGACCTGTTTTGCGGCACGGGCACGATTGGGCAAATCGTGGCCTCGCGCAGCAAAAATGCCCAAATTGTTGGGGTAGATCTAATCGCCTCCGCCATTAAGGATGCCAAAGAAAATGCTGCCCGAAATGGCATTGAAGGCGTAAAATTTTTCACGGCAGACGTAGGAAAGTTCCTCACCGAACATCCTGAATACACCAATGCCATTCGCACCGTTATTTTAGACCCCTCCCGGTCGGGCGTAGCGCCCAAAACCTTGCGTAAGATCATTGCCCTGAATGCCGAACGGTTGGTGTACGTTTCGTGCAATCCGGCCACCCAAGCACGCGACACGGAAGTGCTGATCGAGGCGGGATACCAAATCTCCAAATTCAGTTTGGTGGACCAATTTCCCCACACCGCCCATATTGAAACGGTGGTACTGTTTGAGAAATAGCGGGAGCAAAGAATCGAAAGGAAATAAGGTGGGTTGGCTAAGCAAACTCAGTAAAATTGTTTATTTTAAGCTTGCTTTCTGTCTTTTAAGAGGGAAAGTTTTCATTCAAAGTTTCAACCCTTTGAATGAGGCGGTAACCGAAAAGCCTAATGAGTAGGAGGACTAAAAAAAAATTTAGTCTGCAAAGCACTTCTTTGTGAAGTGCTTTTTTGTTTTCAATTGGTGATATCGATTTTTCCCCAATCGGCTTCTCGACTTAGCCAAAAGGCAGACGTAGTCTGCTCAAAGACGGGAAGGGGCAAGCACAATTCCTGGCCCTCAACCGGCTTCTCGACTCCGCTCGAAGTCCGGAAGAGGCAACCCATCAGGTGCAGTCTTTTATTTACGAAGCCGAGACGCCTGAAAGGACAAAGGCAGGCCTTTCGGCTACCGCTCAAGGACCGGGTTCTTATAATGCGCGTTACGCGCAGGTCTAAATGCCGGTCGTCGGGCTAAGAAACTTATATTGTAGCTGGATAAAACCCAATTGGCTTCCCCAAGAAGCCACCCTTTGGCCTAATCGCGAAACAGAAACGCCAACTCGAGTGGCGAAATGGGGCAAGTCCGCCAAGGTTGCCTACACCATAAGGGAACCCTTGGAGCAATAAGGCGAACTTTTCGAAAGCGCCAGTATCTTTTACCAGCTCACCCATAAAATGACTACTCTACAGAGCTTGGGTTTCCGAAGCAGTGGGAAAGCCTCAAGAACTCCAACAGCTCACAAGTTTCGCTACTACAGCAATACCGCCAATAACCGTTTAGGCGTTTGAAACGCACCCGGTTACGCGATTAAGCCTTGGGTTTTGCCCAACTTTTTGCCAAGAAAAAGTTGGACGAAAGAAGGCGGTCTGACAAACCAAGGCCTTTTCCGACTTATGCAAGAAAAAGGCAGGCCTTTCGACTGACGCAAGGACCGAATCCTTATAGTGCGCGTTCCGCGCAGTCGAGGGGCCTGGGATTACTCAGCTAAAAAACTCTTTATTCTTTCCGTTTTTCTAACCTCTAAAATGAAAGGCGGTGGATGCTTTACTATATATACAAACAGAGCTTACTACATAGGAAGTATCAAAAAACGCAAAGTAGGTGCTCGGGAAGCACTTTCAGTAACTACAGTCAAGCTGTAGCAAAGTGGGAGGATTGGCCAATACGACCTGCAGACCAATGGGCCTCACTACTTTGTGTTGGAGCGTTTTTGTTTTTCTAAATGTTGCCGTAACCACTGAATCTCCTTCTTCAATTCGGATGGTTTTTTACCACTGCTAGCGATATTGGTGAAATCTGTATCGAAGGAATTGCCCAAAAAAGTGAGTATCAAAGAAAAAATAAAGAGAATTCCTATTAGCACATGCAATCCATACTTAGACCAAAAGCCCTCCGAGCGGTAACTGATTTCTTTCACTTTATGGGCTTGCATGGCCGCAAACAACTCCATGACTTCGGGCCAATCGGTGAGGTGCAAACGACCGATCAGTTGATGTCCCCACCACACTTTTCGGTGCAGCGCCAACACGGTCTTTTTTGCGTAATACTTTTTCACCAACAGCGCGTGTGCACTATCTGCTAAGGCCACTGTTCTCGTTTTGCCGTTGGCCAAATGATAAGTTAACTCCTTTTCAAACAGCTCAACTTTGGTAACGTGGTGCATTCGCCGAAAGGCTTTCCGAAAGTTGTTCCAACTGTCAATCAACAAGAACGGAATCAAAAACCAAAAGGCACCGTGGGCTTCAAAGTAGATAATGGCCGGTACTGAAAGCAGTTCAATACAAGCCGCAATAAAGAAGGGGAGGTGATAGATGGGATTGTCGTTGCGTTGGAACGTTTGGGGCATCCAGCTAAGGTAGTGCTGGAGATTTAATAGGGAAATGTTTTATCAATTAACTTCTGTTCCTTAGGAAAACGGTATTTAGGATCATAAAACTGGAGTAGAGTGTTGGTTCTGGTCTTACTTTGAATTCCGTTTTTATAGAATAAGGTAGTTCTAACATAAGCTTTATATGGAGGTGATAGGTAATATTCATATACTGCCCAATTACCAATACTATCGCCTGCTGTGTTGAACCTGCCTTCTGCTTTAAGTTTACCATTGGGGAAATAGAACCGCCAAAAACCTACCGGTCGGTAGTTCTCGATTCGTCCTTCGGCACACAATTGTCCGCTGAGGTAAGTATGGGTAAGCGTATCTAAGTTGGGTTGACAGTGCATGGCCAACAAATCCAACTCTTTTAAACGAGCCTTCAGGAATTTGGTGTAGCGCCAATTGGGTCTTTTTTGAGCCTTTACGATAGCGAGTTCTTTTTGAAGGTCTGACCGGCTTCTATAGACTTTGGTATAGGTACAAATATGGGTGTTTAAGGTATCGCCTTGCGTGATCCAGCCATAAAACAGATAGGTGGAGTCCATTTTGAATTCCAACTCCTCAGTATAATAGGTCAGTAAAAATTGGAAAGAGTTGGACACCGCTCCCTTGTAATTTTCCAAAATGGTAAAGGTGGACATAGAATCCGTTTTGCTCAACCTGTTCTCGATCGGTTTGATGCGGGTGATTTGGGCTTTTACAATTACATCGTAATCGAAGTAGGCTTCATAATCAAT
>CALCCE010000184.1 GCA_937899835.1 uncultured Flavobacteriales bacterium
ATAAAGTAACTGGTTTAAGTAAAGGGTTTCTAATAAAACTTTCTACCGAATTTGATGTGCTTTGGACAAAATACTTTGACTTCAATCATTATAATACAGAATTTGGTGTCGTTTTACAATCACTTGATACCAGTTTGATTGTTGCCGGATATTCGGAAAAAGATTCCTCAGATTTAGCTGAAATTTTAGTAACAAAATTGGATACTAACGGTATCGTCATTTGGGATCAAAATTATGGTACTCCTCAAACCGATCTACCTTTTTCATTGGCAGAGGATATGCATGGTGATTTAATTTTGGGTGGAATACAAATCCATTCAAATGGAACAGACGCAGATTCTTACCTTCAAATGATAATTTCTGATGGTGTTTTAAAATGGGATACCATTTTTGGTTCAAATAATATTGATGGAGGAGTACGGGTAGACGTTAATTCGACAGGAAGTTTTATTGCTGTTGCACATTACACCGATAGCGTTGTTGTCCAAACTTGGGATTACGGAAAAATTTGGCTTTTAGAGTTTGACTCATTAGGTAATCCAACATGGGAAAAGAAACTTTATCCCAATAGACTTGGTGGACCTTCCCTTATTACAAATTTGGAAGATGGTAATTCTCTAATTGTTGGTCAATACCAATACTTAGACCTAAACCGGGGAACAGATTTAGCAGGCTGGGTCTCAAAAATTACTCCAACAGGGGAAGTAATTTGGGACACCAGATTTGTCCCAAATCCTGGATCAGGGGACAATGGATTTTCCTATCTGCGCGGAGCTATCCAAACCTCCGATGGTGGTTTTGCCGTTTGTGGTTTCACTACTCCCAGCACCGGACAAGATTTATGGGTAGCCAAGTTGGACAGCAACGGCTGCTATGATCCGAACCGCAACTGCTGGGTGGGCACCGAAGAATACTCTGAAATACCTGAGGGCACCCTAAAAATGTGGCCCAACCCGGCTAACGATCGGATGTGGATCAGTTTGCCTGAGCAGCCAATGGCCGGTACGCTGCGTTTCTTTTCAATTAAGGGCCAGCAGTTGCGGGAAGAGTCCATTTCCACAAGCGATCCGCGAGAAGTGGGGCTTACTCTTCAAGATTGGGCACCGGGGGTGTATCTGGTACGCTGGGAGCCTTTGGAAGGCTCAACCATGGAGGGGAAGATACTCTTAGAACCCCGCTGATTCAATCGCGTTCTGTATAGGTGAATTAATGCAGATTCACCTTAAGTTCTCTTTCCTATTCTACGTGAACGGTGATGATGGGAATAATTCTCCAAATTGATTTTTTGCGGGCAAGCATCCTTTGGGATAAGTCGTGTATCTACTTTGCTGTGAACCCCTGGCATGGTTTTACCCATGGAATCAAACTATCTGGAACTGCTTAAAAAAATGCTGATCGATTATGATCAGATTGGGAAAGAAGAATATCATCCTTTAACCCAGGTCGATCGACAACCGCGAAATGCCCTGCTCTTTCTGCTTGATAAATGGTTGCGGTCTCGCAATTACACCATTTGTAAAACTAAAAAGGTATTGGCCGATCAGCGGCTGAATGGTTTGGACTGGCCTGCACGGGCAAAAACCATGATCGGATACCACCGCCTGACGCATCTGGAGCAATGCGTGCACCGAATTCGTGTAGATAAAATCGCCGGTGATGTACTGGAAGCTGGTGTATGGAGAGGTGGTGCTTCCATGTACCTAAAAGCGCTGCTGAAAGTGAACGGACTTACCCATAAAACGCTTTGGATGGCTGATTCTTTTCAAGGTTTACCCCGACCCACAAAAGATTATCCACACGATCACAAGGTGCGCTTACATCGACACCCGATCTTAAAAGCAACCCGAGAGGAGGTGGAAGCCAACTTTAAAGCTTATGGGCTTTGGGATGATGGTATTAGAATTATAGAAGGGTGGTTTGAAGATACCCTGCCCAAGAATATCGTTGAAAAATTATCACTGTTACGTTTAGATGCCGACCTGTACGAGTCGACTCATTTAGGGCTTCAACACTTGTATCCCAAGCTGCAAGCCGGTGGCTTTGTGATTATTGACGATTACCATGCTTTTCAATTTTGTAAGCAGGCGGTGGACGATTACCGTACCACTCACGCCATACAAGAACCATTGATAAAAATCGATACCGAAGCCGTATTTTGGAGAAAACGCGCCTGAACCACATTTTTTGGTTTGCCTACTATGGCAACGCCTCGCCAAGTGTACGCTACCGGGCGTCCTATCCCTTGGAGTTTGCCCGGAAGGAATTGGACATTGCTTCCCAATTGGTAATTCCTGGCTATTCTTTGCAAAAGGTGTTGCGGTTTACCCGCGTTTATCTCCAGGCGATGTTCTGCTGTGCCCCCAACGATTTGATTGTGATTCAACGGGTCCGTTCTAAATTCATTTATTCGAGCTTGCTGCAACTGTTGGTGCGGGTTCGTGGAAAAAACTGTGTTTACGATTTGGATGATGCCGATTATTTGGAACATGACCCAACAACGATCGTGTGGTTTAGTCGACACTGTCGTTATATTTCTGCCGGTAGCCCGGCGATTGCTGATTTCTTGCAGGAGTACAATCCAAATGTATGGCACATCACTTCACCGGTTTGCAATTTGGGACTGAAGAAGCAGCACCGGAGTGCAACTTTTACCATCGGTTGGATCGGTGGTTTTGAGTGGGGCCATCGGGAGAGCATGTTTCAATTGGTTTTTCCTGCCGTAAAAAGTCTGGGTCGCCCTTGCGTGTTGCTGCTTATCGGCGTCAATAAAGCGCAGGACCGGGAGCGTATTCGCGCGTTTTTCGAAGAGGCTCCCTATGTGGAGCTTCAGATGGTGCAGGATATCGACTGGAACGATGAGGAGGCCATTCAACGGCAAATACAACGGTTCGATGTTGGGGTGGCCACCTTGTCAAACGATCTGATCCACCTTTCAAAATCGGGCATTAAGGCAAAGCAATACCTCAACAATGGTGTACCGGTGGTGTGCAACGACCTGCCGGAAAACAACCGGGTGGTGAAGCATGGATTCAACGGTTTTGTGTGTGATTCGGCGGCCGATTTTACCAACCGTTTACGGGCAATCCAAGCCATGCCACCAGAGGAATATTGGAGCTTGTCAGCAAATGCACGCGCTTCGGTAGCAAATTTTGATTATCCCTATTATTTCCAGCAATGGCAGCTAATGGTGGCAGACTCAACAAAAGCCAACCTTAGGTCAACCAAAAGGCAGAATGAACCAATGACTTGAGCCGATTCAACAAGTTTTGATGCTAAGCTTATCGGGAAAAAATGTAGCAGCGGTAAGAGAAATTCTAAAACCTTGTTAGCGAGTTTTGATCATCCTACTCAATTGCAAGCCTGGCTCTCCAAAATCGGAAGTACATATCGAAGCAAAATTTCAAAAGGCAGTTTCCCTCTCCAATTGCCGTAGTTGCTGCCCGTAAATACTACCTGGGCGTTGTATTCGGATAAAAGCATCATGTATTGTCCGCCATTTCCGGAAGCAAAAAGTACTTCAGTGTCAAAGTCGGAACTGGCAATTTTTTCCCGGTACCAATAGAAACCGTAACGAGCACTTTCGTAGCGGGCACCGGCCATGCGCGAATAGCGGGTAAAGGAAAAATCGATGTCGATTGTGCAGTTGGTGGAAGTGTTGATCCAGTTTTTACTCACTACTTGCTGGCCTTCCCACATGCCTTCCTGTGCCACCAATTGCGCAATTTTTAGCATATCGATGGGGCGGAGGTAAAACGAACCGGCGGTCATGCCGCGGCCTTGTGGCGAAATGGTCCACTTGTAATTGGTGATTCCGAGTGGAAGAAAGAGCTTTGTTTTAGCAAATTCCATGATGCTCATGCCGCTGGCACGGGCAATGATTTCGCCCACCAGCATCGGGTTGTGAGAGTTGTAGGACCAATTGGTACCGGGTGGGTGATATAGCGGTACATTAAGGCAGTGAGCAATCCAGTCGTCAGATTCCATCATGGCCGATTCGCAATCCGGGCCAATGTCGTAGAATTCTTCGCAGTCAAACCCTGACCGCATTTCGAGCAGGTGTCGCACTTGCACCTTGCCTTTGGGTTGTCCTTTTAGTTCCGGAAAAAATTTAGCCAAATCATCGTCCAGAGAAAGCAAACCCTCATCGATGGCAATTCCAGTGAGCAAGCTGGTGATGGATTTAAACGATGACCGCATGTCGTGCCGGTCTTTCTGGCGAAAGTCATTGTAGTATTCCTCCACGACCAATGTATCGCAATGGCGCACCAGAATGGCATCAATTCCAGGATACGCACCTTCGGCCATGGCTTTGGCGAGCTGGGACTCGGTCGATGCTTGTGGCGATTGCGCACAAGCGCTGGAAAAAACAATCAGAAAAAGGAAAAACGAAAAGGTTTTCACGTAGCAGCCAATGTTGGGATCGAAAGATAGAAAGGAATTTTCAACCCCGACTTTACAACTCCGAAGTCAGGCAATTTTGTTTCGCGAGGAGCGGGCCCCTATTGTTCTGATCTTTTGGGCAAGCCGAAAAGCCAACCGCTTTCATTCGAGCACCTGATTTCCATTCGGCGGCCAGGAATTATATCGTTTGTTTATTTATTCGTTGCTGGGTTTGCCGTTGGAGTGATAGCCTGCAACAACGCCACCAGCGTAGGCCAATCAAAGCCTTTTGCAATGAGGGTATACTCATTATCCTGAAAGTCGAAAAGTTGTATAAGAACGGTCGACATAGGCGCTTGCCCATCACCAAAGGTAAATCCTTTAAGGTGGTCGGTAGTGAAATGATAGAAACCCTGTTCAACTCCGTTGGCCATCATAAGTTCTTTGAGTCTCAGTAATACAAATTGCGCGCGTACTTGATCTGAATCGTCCCACCAGGATACATCTCCGGGTTGCAGGAAAAAGGTGTGATTTATCAACTGAGCATTGGTAGAAATACCCTGCTCCGAGATGTATTTGATGAAACTATTGGTGAACGGACTAGCCGGATCGGCTCTTAAAACACGCAAGTAATCCAAATTTAGATTGTCGTGATTTGAGGAAAAATACAAACTTGAACTGTCCTCAAACTTGATGGATGCACTACTGGTGAAGTTCGTGTCGGACAAAAGAGCCTTATCTGGATAAGCAAAATTCAGTTGGTGAACTGTTTTAGAAAGGGTCTTTAGACCTTCCAATGGTTTTACTTGAAGTGGGGTTGGAGTCAATTTGAGGTAATCCCCAGCGCCTTGTAACAATGCTTCCGCTTTGTAATAAACCACCAGTTTGTAGCTCATGAAGGTGAACAGGACTACGGTAAGGATTGCTATGCCTCTGATGATTTTCTTCAATCCGTTTTAATTTATTTTATTGTTAGAGCAATTCTTAGTGCATGGGAAACACGCTTGTTGTTCCCATCACCAAAGCGCGTTCACCGCGCATTCAACCGGGCCCGGCAAAACTCCAAGCGCTCCAAAGCACTTTCATGGACAAAATCGTCTTTTCTACTCAATACGACTCCATAATCGGGTAGTTCGAGGTTGGTAATAATTTTTCTTGCCTTGCGCAACATGTAGTGACGGTCAATGGGCACGGGAATTTCTTGCGCAGAGGTTTCATAGGGCAAGGCAAAAGCGGTGGCAAAATCCAGCTGCGCTTCGTGGTAATCCTGACGAATCAACTGCATCAGTCCGCGATGGAGATAGGGCCTGGTAAGATAAGGAGCCAACTCAATGCATTTTGAATAGTGGTAGTTGGCCTTTTTAAAGCATCGTTTTTTGCTATATACATGACCCAACTCCAGATGACTCTCGTAGGTTTGGGCGGTGTCTGCATGCTCTACCCAACAATTTATCCCCGGTAAAATGATCACGGAATCGGTGAGGATGTTATAACCCAGAAGTCCATGTTTTACCAATACGTCTACGCTATCTACCGCAGCACAGTTGTTTAAGGTTACTGGTGTTAATACATACCTCTCTTCAAAATCAAGGGACAACCTACAAGGGTTATTTCCAAATTGGTGCGCTTTGACCGATCGTAGACTAATGAAACTATGACTCATGCTAAAGGTTTGGTTCACCAACAGCAACAGCCATAAACTGGCACTGTAAGCAAAGGAGATGAGCCCTATAGAATAGACTCTGAATTTCGCCGAAATGGTGAAGAACAATAGGCCTAAAACCATCAAAGAAAGGCCAATGATCCCAAAAATAACGCTTGGCTCTTCCATCCTTCGGAGCAATGGATCGGCTAATTTTCCATAGATTAAAATGGATAAAATAACCAGTACGATGTTGACGAATACTGCACTAAGTACTGCTAAGAAGGCTTTCAATGGTATTGGGATTATTGGGAGCCTTAAAGATAAGCAGGATGGGGACCTTTCCTATAAAAATTGATCTGAAAAGTGATTTGGATAAGTGAAAGCCGTCATGATGGCCAAAAAGGTTGCGCTTCATTAGGAAAATAAGAAACCAAAGCCCGTTCATTAGCTCCATCACTCTGAGCGGTCCAACCAGCGTATTTCCAGGCAAGGCCAATGGGAATTGGCTATTTTCAAGAGCTGATGACTACCCTCAAAAAGTCATCGAGGGACCTCAAAAAAATAATTTCCACAAACCAGTTCCTATCAGGCATGGAATGATGCCAATGTAAAACCCTTTGATAAAATCGATGAAATGTTTTTTAAAAGTGCCCGTTTGCGGAAAGTAATCCGGATACATAAAAGCGGGTTTTAGTTTTAAGTAGATCAACCAATCAAAAATGATGAGGTCGGCCAGGTTGAAAACCTGAAAGGTAAGGTAGATGATGACAAAAGCCCACCAAAAGTTGAGTTCTGCGTCAATTTGTTGGTAAGTTGCTGCAGTGTAAGCCATGATGGGAAACTGAACCCCAAAAAAGACAACTAGGGTGATAATTCCTCCTGTGCGGTTTTGGTATTTTTTAGCCAGATTTAAATCGGCTCCCCAAATTTTGGGGTCAATCATCCAGGATACCGCTGCTACGATTAAAGATCCTAAGGACAGCCATCCACCCCAGACCAACACATGTATAAAAGTGTCCATAATTTGCTTTTGAGAATATGGGGAGAAAAATGGAGGGTGGGATGAGGGACCTTATTTTTCCAGGGAAAAGATACACAATCCCAATAAAAAGCGGTTTGAGCAAATGCCCAAACCGCCTGATCATTGTTCTGTAGGATGTCCGTTAGTTGCGTCCGGCGGTAACGCCACCATCGGTGTCCCAAATCGCTCCGGTAACCCAGGAAGCCTGATCGGAAAGCAAGAACGTGATGGAGTTGGCTACATCCTCCGGAGTGCCGTTTCGGCCGATAGGGTGGAAGGCATTGAAATCTTGCAAAGCTGTTTCCGCAGCTGCTCTGCCACCAAAAACACCGTCGTAAACCGGTGTTTGCACCACCGCCGGCGAAACGGCGTTGACCCGAATGCCGTGATCGGCCAATTCCATGGCCAGATGTTGTGTAAGAGAATGCAAGCCGGCTTTTTGCATCGAGTAAGCCGAAGAAGGCGTGGCTTTCACGGCTTGTTTGGCCCACATCGAACCGATGTTCACAATGGAGCCGCCACCGGTGGCTTTCATTTTTTTCGCGGCCGCTTGGGTGATGAAAAAGAATCCTCGGTTTAAATCCAGGTAAGAGTCGTAATCTGCTTGCGTATGGTCTAAAAATGATTTGGGCCCGAAAATGCCTGCGGCATTGACCAGGTAGTCCAAATTGTCCAGGCTTTCAATGGTTTGAATCAGCCGATTGGCTTCTGAGGTATCGGAGATGTTGACACGGTGTTTTAGCAGTTGGTCACGGTCCTCGATTTTGTCGGTGTTCATGCCCACAACGTGTACCGTAGCTCCGGCATTCAGCAGCATTTGGGCAGTGGCACGACCTATTCCGCTGGTTCCGCCGATGATGAGTGCCGTTTTGTTTTGAAAGTTGTCCATTTCTATTTTGATTGATTTAGTGAAAAAATACAGACAAGTCTGTATTTAAATGGGTAAATTTTTTTAATTCAGGATTTGAGAACAAATGTCTTTGGCCTCTTGAATGGGCCAATCCGCTTGGTGTAAGTGACTTTCGCCGATAGCTCCTTCATAGAGCAAATAGGTTTTTTTGCTCAGGGAGCAGCGTTTTTGCTCATTAATCGGGTCTAAGTTGGCTTCAATCAGGTGATCGATCAATTGGATCAAATCCCGTTTTTGAGATTGGATTTCTTTCCGAACCTTTTCGTTTTCACGGGGGATTTCGGCCACGGTTTTCACACACCAACAGCCGTTGAACTCTTTGTCTTGAAAGAATTCGTTTAGGAAATCGAACAAGGCCAATACCTGGTCTTTGCCTTTGGGTTTTGAAGTAGTATACGCTTCAATGTCTTTGATGAAAATGGCGTTTTTGTGTTGCAGGTAAGCCACGCAAATGTCTTCTTTGGATTTGAAATGGCTGTAGAGCGTAGCTTTAGCAATGCCCGATTTGGCAATGATCTCGTTGATGCCGGTGGAGTTGTAACCGTTTTGATAAAACAGCTCGGATGCTGTTTCAATGATTCGACCTCTGATTTCGGAGTGCTTCACAGCGCAAAGGTAGGAGAAAAATCCAAAACCAGACAAGTCGGTTCAATTTATACTGGAATGGATTTAGGTGGATTGTTTTAAAGCTATCTGGGTGTTTTTGG
>CALCCE010000185.1 GCA_937899835.1 uncultured Flavobacteriales bacterium
ATGGCCGGAGTAAATGCCACGATGGCCACGATTGAGTTTCTACCCAACGGAGAGATTTTAAAGGCCAATGAGAACTTCCTTCAATTGATGCAATACGACCTTTCCGAGATCCAAGGCCAGCACCACCGCATGTTTGTCGACCCGGAGGAAGCAAATAGCGAGGCATACGCCAACTTTTGGACCGGCCTGGCCTCGGGCGAATCCTCCACCGGAGTGTTTTATCGTCGAACATCGGAGGGCCGAAAGGTCATCCTCAATGCGATCTACAGCCCAATCCGCGATGCCAGCGGCAAAGTGGTAAAAGTGATGAAAATGGCGACCGACATCACCAAAGAGCGCGAGAATATGATGGCAGGGGAGGATCTTATTTCCGGGGTCAATGCTACCATGGCTACGATTGAATTTTGTCCCAAAGGTTACATCATGAAGGCGAACGAGAACTTCCTGAAATTGATGCAATATGATCTTTCTGAGATAGAGGGGCAGCACCATCGGTTATTTGTAGACCCCAGTGAGGCCAACACGGAATCTTATGCCTCTTTCTGGAAATGTCTGGCGCTGGGAAAACCGGCCAACGGTACGTTTCATCGCATTACCGCAAACGGCAATCAAGTGCAACTCAATGCGGTGTATACACCGATCCGCGATGCCGGAGGCCGCGTGGTAAAGATCATGAAGCTGGCTACGGAATTAGCTCAAAATCCGGGCCTTTCGGCGGTAGGATAATTGATACATGGCTAACTCAGACTTTTGTTGTGAACGATTCATCGCTACAACCATACAAAGTAGTCGAAACCGCACCCGTGGTGCAACAGTGGTTCCTCGAAAAAGCAGCTTTTCACACTCGTCAGCGACCCCGTGAAATCCTGTTCTTTTGGCGGAGAAATGAGCGAAGGATCCGCCGGTTCCGGTTGATGTCCGGTTTGCAACTGCATTACAAGAAGTCGTTTTCCCGAAACAGTTGTGTAGAGCCTTACTGAGGAAATCAACAAATCACTGCCCGGCAGGGTAATGTCATAGTTTTTGTTGCGCTCCCGGCAGCAAAGCCCCACTCTGTAGTTACTGGCGCTGTCGATCCAAAGCACCGGGAATCCGTTTTTAGACCCTTTGGGTTCAATTTGGATCTGCGCCCCTTTTTCTACCAGCGAAACCAGGCGGCATTCCCTCTGAAAATCACAAAAAGAAATGCGTTCTGCCTGTATGGAGTCAAAGCCTTTTAATTCTCTACAGTAGCTGAAAGCCTGTTTTAGCTTGTCCTGAAGGTTGATGTGCAGCTGGTTACCGGGAATGTCTTTTTCCGAAGGAAACGCTTTTACGGTCTCTGCCGAATGATCAGAAAGAAAGCGCACCACCCTCACCTCCACCCGCCAGTAGGGGTCAAAACCGTGCTCGCCACCACCATACCGTTGTTGAAGCACCTCGAAGGCAAGCAATTGGTCGTTCAAAGTTCCTAAGGGAATGATCCGATCTTGGCTGGCGACCAAACAGGCCGTTGATGTACCGGAAAATCCAAGGTGAAGCGACCAAACGAAGGAAAGAAGAACGAGAAGCCGTACCATATTGCAAGGATGTTGATTTCCCTAAGATAATACCAACACCTTAGAAAAGGAACTACTCCCTCTTCGCATCGGACTTTGGTGGAGAAAGCGGACGTGCTTCAACCACCTCAGCATCCTGCCACTCCTCAGCCTCGTCTGTAGGGATATCACTCGAAAATTGAACCGAAAACCCCATGGAGTTAGCAGCGTTCACCAGGGTATCGAAAGGACGACTCGTGGTACTTGCCGGAGGTTCGTTTACCCGGAATTCGAAAGAAACCGACTCTTGGCCGCTATCCTCCGTTTTTTGTTGTTTCTTGAATCGGTAATGAAATGAAGGCATGTGTGTAAAGTTTAAGGGTAAGATCAAAAGTTAGAGAGGAGGGTAGCGATTGGATTTGTCCTCGGCATCCGGTGGAGAACTCTCTTCCTCTTGCGGAGGTTGATTTTCTGGTATGGGTTCGGGATCAGCCAGCACAGGAGGTTCGTGAGGAACTGCCCCCTGCTCTGTATCTGGAGTTACACTTGTTTCTTCCCCAGCACTTTCCACAGGCCCTTCCAACACCTCAAAATTGGTGTGGTCGGTAGTAGGCTCTTGGGGAGGTATTTCCGCTTCCTCGTTTTCGTCAGTAGACAACTCCACCATCCAGGCACTATTTTCGATGGCAATTGTAGCCTCTACCTCCGCAATAAAGCGCAGCTGCGCCATGGAGTCCGAGCGGTCCACCTGCTCGTAGCGCGCAGTGAGCATTAGCAGGCGATTGGCAGCCGCCTGATAACTCATCGACAAATACTCGTAGCGGTTGGTGCTGATAAACGTAGCAATGGAAGCTGAAGTAGCCGAAATGAAGGCAATCCAAACCGAAACACCAGCAATGCCGTTGGCCGCAGCTGTGCCCAAAATCACACCCAAAAAACCCAGAACATACGCGGCCAGTTTGCCCCGGTTGAGCACGGTTAGGTACTGTGCCGCTTTAGGCCGGTAGTATTGATACACCTGATCGCTCACCCGTTCCTCCACATAGTCGTCAATGGTCAGCATCAAATCAGGTAATCGTTTGGTAGCCGCTTCGCGGGTGATGGGGCTCGAAGGCACATCGGCCATTTGTGCCACCAGCTCTTCGATGCGGGCAAAAGCCCGCTGGGTAGCCCCCGGCAAGTGATAAGGAGGAGCCCCCAGCAAATAGAGGTAAGCCTCGCGCTTGAAAGCCTCAGCGGCCGCGCGGCTCCGCAACCAGTATTGTTCCCGTTGTTGGGTCAGTATCTCGCTGCCCGCATAAGAAGCCAGCGCTACCGACAAACCCGATACTCCCGCAATGCATTGGGCCAGCAAGTTGCTGCCGCCCCAGTCCGTCACCTGTTCGCTTAATACTCCCGCAAAAGCTCCTAAAGTCACCAGGATAAATACCCGAACCTTCCATCGGCCCAATACCTTTTTTAGTTGGCGCGAAGTCAGGGCCCAGGTTCGGTATTGACCCCAAATAAAAGCAAGCATCGGACCCTTGTCGCCCTCCTCGATGGAGGAGTGGGTGGTGTTGTGTTGGCGTGTCATGATCGTACATAGTGATGGGTATGAGCGGGTTCATAAAAAAGTGCGGGCGCATTCGGTTCCATTGGAAACGCTCCCCATTCAGAAGCCGTTTCGCGGGGTGTTCGTCGACCTACGTGGATCAAACACCACCCCAACCGCATGCCGACGGTACACCCAGGAAAAGATGCGCCCGCCAGACGTGCTGCATTCCTGCAGCCATCCAATTAATTCGGCACTTGTGATTTGAGTACTTTTTCGTAGCCCTCTACCACTACTTTCACACCCTCTGGCATTTCGGCCGGCTTGATGTGAATCTCCACCGAACCCATGGCTGGTTTGGTACCGGTGTTCCCCGCGCTGTCGGCCGCCTTGCCGCGGCTGTTAGCTTTGGGAAACTGCAGTTGTAACTGGCCGTCAATAACCGCCAATTGAAAATCAACTTTCACTTTGGCCTCTTCAATCTGGGTCATGGAGAGGGGGCTGAGGGTAATCAGCGGAATCTGTACCTCCACTTGTTCGATCCCTTTGGAGGTCTCTTTAGGATACTCGATGGTCACCGATTTGGCTTTCAGCGTAGGCGATTGACCCATCAACTTTTCAGGGTCAGTATCCGCCGTTACCACATGGCCATCCGCATCGGTTTGGTAGAAGTACTTGTCAAAAAGATCTTCGTTGTATTTGGCCAGATTTTCACTGGCCTTGGCTACCGCCTCCTGAACGGCAGACACAAAATTTTCTAAACTTAGCATAGGGTGGTGTTATTAAGAAAGAGAATTGGCTTTTTTCACCTTGTCCAGCCCGTCTTTCAGTTGGCCAAAGCGGTTCATGCTAGCCTCCACCAGCTGGGTACTCTCTTTGTCCTGTAGTTGAATGGCTGCTCCGCAATGGGTGCAGGCAAATCGGGTGCCCTCCAGCAACTCATAAGGGCTAAAGAGAATGGTACCCGAGCATTCAGGAGCCGGGCAAGGAATACTTTGTGCGTCTTTCATGGTTTGAGGGTGGTTTTAGGAAGAGCATTCAATTGTATGCTCACTGGTTTTTGCGTTTATTCTTTTTGCCATTCGGTTGTTCTATCGGATGAATGGCTTTGGTGTAGAGCTCGAGAATGGTGGCCATACCCGTAGGAATGGGCAGCTGCTCGGCATTGATGTTCACTTTGAGGCTGGAAGAGTTGGATCCCTTTTGATCGCGGCTTCCCGAACGCTGGGTCCGTTCGCTGGAGTCATAGCTGATGCGACCCATCAGTTTAGGGGCCGATACTTGCGATTTGGAATCGACCTTGGTGGTCTCCGTCATCTGGTTGGTCATTTCCATCTCGAACTGAACGGTAGCTTTGGTCACCGCAAGCGCATTGAGGGGAATAATGGTCAGTAAGGGCAGGTTGAAAGTGGTGTTGACCTGTCGAAAACGCGGCTTGGCGTTGGGATCGCTGTCGGGCACTAACTCCGAACGGGAGAGGCTCATCGCAATCATTACCGGGCGGTAATTGCCGCCGTTTTTCGCGAAACAAAAGTCGAGAATGAATTTGGCTTGCTCCCGAGCCATCATACTGTTAGCAGTAGCCGCAGCCACCAGGGGAGCACTAATCAAAGATTCGATATCAAGGCTGTTAGAACCGCCAGGCTTGAGAGAACCAGTAGGGAGATCGGCCATAATGTTGAAAGGTTGGTGTGGTAGAAGTTAATTGCCGGTCAGGTTGGGACAACCGGCGATTAGGGTTGATTCGTGTAAACGATCGAAGTAGCTTACGAGGCTTAGCCGCCAGTACTACCGGTGCCGCCAGTACCACCTTGGGCTTGACCAGGCAGTTCAATCGGTTGGATGGATTGCGCGTACGCTTCGATGATGGTGTTCACTCCTTTGGGCAACGGCAGTTGGCCGGCGTGTACGGCCACCGAATACTTGGCCGAATTGCTTTTCGAATACTGGGTATTCTGAGAAGAAGACTCCTTGCTATCGTAGCTTGCACTACCTTTTACCGTAGCAGAGAACGGTCCATAGCCCACCTTGGCTTCGAAGCTGGCCGAAGCACTGATGTTTTTCTCAGTAGCCTGGTTTGTTTCCTCCGAGAAGCTGGATTTTACCTCCATTTCGAAAGCAATGTCCACATTGTCTACCGCCAAGGCATTGAGCGGAACAATGGTGAGCAGTGGCAGATTAAACGAAGTGGTGACCTGCTGGATGCTGGGTGGGTTGGCTTCGCCGGTTCCCGGTGAGGCCTCAGTTGTGGGTTGGATAACTCCCCGGATCAACTGCATTTTGATCATGATAGGAGCGTAATTTCCACTTTCGTCTTTGGAAAAGCAAGTGTCCAGCATGAACTTGGTTTGGGTCATTGCCATTGCCGCATTGGCCTTGGCAGCCGCATTGAGTGGACCACCGATCAGGGAGTCCATGGGTAGTCCCGAAAAGGACTGGGCGATTGAAACAAGTGATCTATCAGCCATTTGTTTAGGAATTAAAGATGAATAAATAGGTTACAGTAAGCTTTGCCCCGAAGGGCGGTTCACCAGGGCAGGCAAACGACAAATCAAGTGCGCATCCCAGCCGGTACCAGCGACCAGGTTTGGTTGGCGTTGCTCAGCTTTCGGTTGGCGTACACATTGTCGCCGGGAGGCTGAGTGCCGTCCAGGTAGCGTTGTTCTACCCCATTCACGAGGCAATAATCATTTTCGGTATTCGTAGCTTCCAGCGACCAGGTTTGGTTCTCGTTGCTCAGTTTTTGATTGGCATACACGTTGTTGCCTGGCGGTTGGGTAGCGTCTAAATAGCGTCCGCTGGCCTTGTTCACCAGGTAGAGCTTGTTGGGAGCTCCCGATGATTCAAAATACCAGGTAGCACTGTCAATCTTGTCGGCAGGCCCAGCAGTTACATTGTCGCCACCACTCGCCTGCCGCAGGTAGCGACCATCCACCTTGTTTTCAAGGTAGAAGTAGCTACTGGAGATCAAATCTCCGAGCTGGGTGAAGTCTTTCAGATTATCAAGCATGATGGGTGTTGTTTGGTAAAAAATAGTCCTGAAGCAGTTGTTTGCCACTTGCTTTTCCTTGAATCGACAGGGTGTCCCGTGCCAGGGCCACCTTGCCGGCCGCCGATTCTTTGGAGAGAAGCTTAGCAGAAGTTAACTCCGTTAAACCACCGCTACCTCAGGAAAAAAGGGATGGAATTCCAATCCGGGTATCCCTCAATGGATCCGTTTTCGAAGTCGGGTTCGGGTAATCGTCATCGGCTTACAGGTTTTAATGGACGGGTAATTTTGCATGATTCAAAAGTAGTGCGACCACCTGCCTGTAATGCTGTATAAATGACGCGTTTGGCTTGTTTTGGGGGCTTTTTTAGGGTGTTGTCGA
>CALCCE010000186.1 GCA_937899835.1 uncultured Flavobacteriales bacterium
GACCTTTCGCAGGGCAAGATCATGTGGCGCAATTTTTTCATCGGCTTACTGGTAACGGCTATTTTAGGTGGCATCGGCTATTTCCTGTTTTTTGGAAACCCGAGCAATCCCTCTGGTTTGGCCTTTAGCTTTCGTGCCATACCGCCCAATGCGGCTTTGATCTTGGAAGGGCGCCAATTGCCCGAAAACTGGAAAAAAGTATCGGCCAACAACCAGGTTTGGGAATCGCTGAAGCAAACCCCTACCTTTTTAGAACTCGACCAGGACATCCAATTGCTACAATTGGTGCTCGATGCGGATACCGCCCTTTACCGGATGGTGAACACCAGCAACCTCCTGGTTTCTGCGCACCCTTCTGGTGCCAGCAGCTTTCATTTCTTATTTGTTTGCCCGGTAGAAGAAGCTCAGGCGCAGCGCCTGCAACGCTTGGTGGGCAAAATATCGGGGCAGGCCCTGAGCCAGAAAAACTACGACGGTGCTGTGGTGTACAAAGCGCCAGCAGGCGATCCTAAGCGTACGTTTTCTTTCAGTTTGCACGAGGGCTTGTTCATTGGTAGTTTCTCGGGTTTGTTGGTAGAGCAGTCCATCCGATGGATGAACTCCGACAACAGCTTGCTCGAGAATCCTTCTTTTTTAGCGGTAGCGGCCACACGCGGAAAAACCAGCCCGCTTCGGCTCTACCTCAATGCAGAAGAAATTCCCGCATTGATTGTTCCCTTTCTTCCCCCCGACGAAAGCGAATCGGTCAATTGGCTGCAACAGTTCTCAGGTTGGTCGGAAATGGACCTGCGGTTCAAATCCGATTTCTTGTCGGGCAGTGGCTATGTACACGCCTTTGATACCCTGCACCCCTTCATTTCGATTTTTCAAGAGCAAAGCCCACCCGAGTGGGAACTGCACCAGGTGGCGCCCTTCAACACCGCGGTATTTATCTCGCAAGGAATTGGCGATCCCGAGCAGTATCAAACCGCCCTCGAACGTTTTCGGCAGCAGCACAACAAGCGCATGTCATCAGCCGAAAAGCCCGATGTGTTTGGCGAATGTGAATTGCGGCCGTGGCTATACCAATGGATGTGCAACCAGGCGGCCTTGGTAGTGACCGAACCGCAAAAACCAGCCATTCGAGAACACAGCTTTGCCCTGCTGCATTGTGCCGATCCCGAAACGACCGATACCTTGCTGCGGCAACTTTCGCAATGTGTTGGTGGCCAATCGGCCAGCTTTAGCGAACGCTACGCCGGACATCAGTTGGGCCGTTGGCCCAAAGCACCTTTGCTGAGCTACTTGTTGGGCGACCTGTTTCATGAGGTGACTGGCAACTTTTATGTGCGCCTGGGCAACACGGTGGTGGTGGGCAACAGTCCTAAGGCGCTGCGCAACTTCATCAACTACTACGATTCGGAACAGGTATTGAGCCAAGACCTCGATTTTGTAAGCTTCACCGACAACCTCAACAGTGCGGCCCACCTGTTTGCCTACGCCAATGTGGCCCGCACGCCTCGGGTGTTGCAGTCGATATTCGCCGGTCCGGTAGCCGAAGACATTGAAAACAATCTTTCCGTTTTTCGGGAATTCCAGGCCATGGCCTGGCAAGTTACCCACGACCAAGACCACCTCTACTACACCAACTGGTGTGTAAAATACAATCCGATCTACCGGGAAGAATTACCTTCGCTTTGGGCCACGGCTCTGGACACTACGGTTAGCCGCAAACCGATGTTGAGCGTGAACCATTTTACCCGTTCCCGGGAAATTTTGGTGCAAGACGATGCGCACCAGCTGTACCTCATCAACAACACCGGGCTGGTGCTTTGGAAAAAACAGCTCGACGGTCCCATTTTGGGCAAAGTGAACCAGGTAGACTTGTTTCAGAATTCCCGCTTGCAGCTGGTGTTCAATACTGCCAGGCGCCTGTACCGATTGGACCGTAACGGCAAAGACCTCGAAAACTCTCCCAATGTGCTACCCGGCGAAGCTTCTGCCCCTATGACGGTGGTAGACTATGACGGCAAGGGCAAGATTCGCCTCCTGGTGCCTTGCGGCAAACGGGTGCAGTTGTATGACAAGCAGGGAAAAAAGGTGAAGGGTTGGACCATGAAACCCATGTCCTCTCCCATTCTGCAACCGCTTCAATTCCTGCGCCTTTCTGGCAAAGAATACCTCTTTGTGGCCGACAGTCTGGGCACCTTGCGCATTGTAGACCGCAGGGGAAAAAACCGTAAAAAGCTGCGCCATTCCTTGCCGGAAGGCGGACGCCCTTTTTACCTTTTGCCTGGCAACGAGTTCAACCTGTGTGAATTGATTACCACCGACTCTACGGGCAACGTCATCCGCTTGGGAATGAACAACCGCCTGGATTCCATTGCTACCGACCAATGGACTTCGAGTCATCGCTTTTTGAGTTTCGACCTGGATCAAAACGGCTCCCCGGAATGGGTCTTTGCAGACAGCAATCGCCTCGGTGTTTTTGAAACTAATGGCACCTTGCGTTTCGAGTTTCGGTTCGAGTCTACCATTGGTGCGCTGCCTGCGGCCTACAATTTTCCGAGGAAAGGTTTTCACTTGGGCATCACCATTCCCGAAACCCGGCAGCTCTACCTTTTTGATGCCAAAGGGATGATCTGGCCCGGTTTACCCCTGGAAGGCACCACCCCGTTCAGCATTGCCGACATCGACAAAGACGGCAATTACAACCTGGTGGTGGGAAATGCCGACCAAAAAATCTATACTTTTAATCTGCCTTAAATCAAATCTACAGCCATGCATAGAATCACCTGCCTCATCGTTGGCCTGGCTTGCTTTTTCGGGGCTTCGGCCCAAAACCTGGTTGGCTACAACGCCAGCAACTACGCCGGAGTAAACGGCATTGAACTGCAACCGGCGTCTATTGCCGACAGCCGCTACCGGGTGGATGTCAACCTTGGGGGAACCAGTTTCAACGTGACCAACAATTACATTTCGGTGTCGGGTGATGTTTTTCGGGGACCCTATGACAGTTCTCACCCTTTCAACGATCCTGATTTCTTTGACAAGTACACCACCCGCCGGAACGATGGCGATCCCAAGTCGGTGTATTTTGGCAACACCATCACCATGCCATCGGCCATGGTATCGCTTTCGCCAAAACACAGTGTGGCTTTTACCTGGAATGTGCGCAACTACCTCAACATCGACGGTTTGAGCCCGGAACTGGCCACGCTCATCTCCAACGAATTGGACGTACAAAACCTTTGGAACCAGCGCCTTTCTTCGCAAAACGTAAGTGTGCAATCCATGTCGTGGGCCGAATATGGGGTCACCTATTCCAGGGTTTTGTTCAACGAAGGCCCCTTGTTTTTCAAAGCCGGCGGCCGGGTGAAACTGCTGCAAGGCTTGCAAGCGTTCTACCTGTACATCAACGACCTGCAATACAATTTTTCGAGTGATACCTCTTTGTCGCTTTTTCAAACCGACATCAGCTACGGCCACTCCGACAACTTCGACTTTAGTGGCGATGACATTCGCTACAACTTCACCGGAAGTGCCTCTTTCGGTTTCGACTTTGGTGGGGTTTTCGAATGGCGGCCCAACCACGAAAAATACAAATATGAAAAAGCGGAAGATTACTATGCTGAACGCCGTGACCAAAACAAATACAAGTTGCGGGTCGGCTTTTCGGTGACGGATCTGGGCCGCATCAAATACAAAAAAGGAGGCGAAAGTGCCAACGTTCGTGCCAACATCTCCAACTGGGATTTCACCGATCTCGACATTACTTCGGTGCCCAGCATCGACAGCATTCTAGCCAACACCTTTGTGGTTACCGAGGAGGAAGGCCAGGAATTTGGCATGGCGTTGCCCACCGCCATCAGCTTACAGGTCGACTATCGGATCTGGAAAGATTTTTACGTCAACTTCACCCCTTTTTGGGCCGTGAAACGGGAAAGCAACGAAAACAAGATTCGGGAATTGACCCAATACAACATCACCCCGCGTTGGGACCACAAATGGTTTGGGGTGTTTGTGCCCTTCACCTACGATGAATTCGAAAACTTACACTACGGTGCTGCGTTGCGTTTGGGAGCAGTGGTGTTTGGCACCCGCAACCTTACACCTTTCGTTTCTGGTGGCGATGTTTTCGGGGCCGACTTTTATTTCCTCACCAAGGTGCCCATCCCTTACGGTGCACCCAGCAAGCGGAAGCGCCAGCAAGTGGAATAACCGCCGGTTCGGTTCTTTCTCTCACAGTATATCATTTTAGTAGTTCCTGCGTTTTCAGGGGGTGCTGCTCAACCGTGTTTCGTCTTTTTCCAGAAGGCTCCTGTTGCTCTCTTTTCTTCTTTTTTCCCTGCAAGCCCTGGGAGCCAAAGAAGCGGTTTACCATTTGACTTGGGGAGCTTGGGGAGGTGCCTCTTTTCCGGGCATTCGCTCCAATACTTCCGATTGGCAAGTGCGCATGTTTCGGGTTACCGGCACTTTTGTAGGCTTTAGCAAACGTTTCTCCAACCATTGGTCGGCCGGGGTGCAACTGAGCTACCACGAGTTTTGGCTCAGCACCAAGGGCCCCCGAGAGGATTATGTATTCGATTTTTTATCGCCACAAGTTAGTGTAGGAATGCTCTATCATCCACAGCGTGCTGGCTTCCAACGAGCAGTCGTTCGTTTAATGGCTGGTGGGCAGTGGGGCTTCAACAGCAGTTTCGAAGAGGAAGAACCCGATTACCGGGTAGAAGTGGATGCCCCGGCGGTGGCCCATTTTTTTCTGGCTCCCGAGGTGGGCAAAATGATTCCCCTCACCCAACCTACCCGCAAGCTCCGTTACCAAATTAGTTTAGAAGTGTCTTGCTACGCCCGGTGGCAATGGAACGGGTTGGGCACCGCCAAAATCGAATCGGCCAGGGGTACGCTGGAAATGGCTCCAAAAGGCAACGCACTGGGCCTTCGACTCCGTTTGTGGGGACCTGTGGGCCGGGCCAGCATAAAAATAAATCGGCCCAGCTCCAAACGCAATTCCCCCAATAGAGAGGGCGAATTCAAAAAGCACCAACCTTAAAACTCCATCGAAGGCATTGAACGCTCCGCTACTGGTGGGCCGTTGCATGGACCCAAAGGCGTGCAACGTTTTTCATTCCAACTTCTCTTGTTGCCCCATTCCTTTTTCGGGGAGACGTTGCGCAACGCGACTGCCACGCAACAGCATTTGTATCAGAAAGCGCTGTTGCCCAATTGAAACGGCAGGGCAACGTTGCATGAGGAAAAATCGTGCAACGTTTTTTAGTCCAACTTTCCTTGTTGACCCATCTCTTTTGGGGAAAACGTTGCATGGCGGATAGTCGTGCAACGTTTTTCATTTGAACTTCTCCTGGTGGCCTATTGGCAATATTCGTTATCTGTTGCCAGGGTTGTAAAAAGGGACAACAACGTGCCGGTCAATGGCTGGTAAGCCTATCAACTCGTTCACGTCATTGCCCATATTGCTCAGATCCATTACAGCACCAAAGTATTTTCATCCAGGTTCAACAGACCCGAAGAATTTTCCACGTTTACCTTGAAGCGGTGATAAATTGGCGCACCGTTTTCTTCTTTGGGCAAAGTAGTCAGCGGATCTATCAACAGGTCGGGATCGGTTTGCAAGTTCACCGAAACGATGGTGTCGTTGGTTTTCTTTTTCCAGATCCGTTGCCAATTGCCCGAATTGCTCATTTTGTACAGTTCGTAAGTAGCATTGTGCGCCACTTTGTTCCAAGACAATTCCACCCCTTGCAGGGCATTTGGCGTCCCACTCATACCGGTC
>CALCCE010000187.1 GCA_937899835.1 uncultured Flavobacteriales bacterium
CCACCATTGGCTGGCCCTTGCGCGCCAATCATCCCCTCCGGCATATTTTCGCGCAACTCTTCCATGCGTTTTAACGCTTCGAGCCGTTTGGCCTCGGCATCTATAGCAGCTTGGGCTTCGGCCTCCAACTCTTGCAGCAACGCACTGCCTGATCCGTTGTTCCGAACTTCTTCAAAAATCAATTCGACTTGTTGCTCGTAGGTGAAAGATTGGCCCGGATCAGGGTGCATTCCTTCTATCCGATTCATACCCGCCAGCAAATCCAACAACAAGGGGGAGGTCCCCGATTCAATGGCTAAAAATTGTAGGTCTTTAGGGCTAAGAGCGCCTGAATGAATCAATTTAGTGAGCTGCTCCATGGCCCTCAGTTGCGTTTCCTGGTCGGTACTACCATCCAGCAACTTGAATTTCCCACTGAAATAGAATTGTTGTAAACCAGCGCCCACTCCTACCGAATTGAAGGCAAGGTGCATTTCCGCGGCTGCTACCAACAATGGATTACCACTCTGTTGCAGGGCCTGCAATTGGCTGCTGGTAACCGTTCCTCGTGTTACCAAGCTCACGATGGCTTCTGCCTCAACAGAATTGCCTCCGAATTGCACCACTGCTTCCAGAATGACTTCCTGGTGCGCCCCTCCCTCGTCGGAATACTCCTCCATGAGCTGGTTCGTGAGCTGCGCCCTTTGCTGCGCTACAGCAATGATGTGCTGCTCTACATATTCCTGTACGGTTAAAGTCTCTCCGTTGATCTCTACCGTTTCATTCGGATCGAGGTTGAGGTTAAGTCCTGGCGCCTCTGCATTGGTAAACTCGATAAAAGCCTGATAGGGCTTGGAGCCCGCCAGTTTCAAAGTTCCCAAACGAATGCCTTTCACCGTTAGCTTCACCAGTTCGGCCACCAAAATCGGGTCAATCAAGAAGATGCCCATGTTGAGCTGTCCGCTGAGTTGTTTGATGCGGTTGCCAATACGGTCAGCGGTGGCGTTAAAGCTTTCCTGGGCAGCTTGCTCCTGGTCTTGCCGCGCTTGATTGCGCTGCTGTTGCTGCAACTCGGCAAAGGTGTTCATGGCATTGGAAACCTCCGTAGCACTGCTGCTTTGCAACAACAGTTCGAGCATCTGCTCCACATTCACTTCGGTATCTCCATGCCGCACCGTGGTTACTCCCTGTGCGCGCAAATGCAAATAAAACGCTATCTGCTCCAGGTAGGTGCCGCCCGCATTTCCATCCGGTGTGGTTTCCGCAACGGTGGTGTTGCGTGGCGTGGTGGTTTCGTATTCGCTATCCAGCGTACCTTCGCTGTTACTCAATCCACTTTCGAGCGCCAACATGTACGTTTCGTTCAGTTCTGCCACCAATTCCTGCGCCTGGGTTTGTTCGCTGGTGGTCAGTTCATTTTGCTGCTTTTGGGCAAAATTGAGCATCCCCATACCCACCGAACTACCGGTTCCAAAGGCCAACCCCATGATGTAGGATTGCACAAACAACTTATAGGCCGGAGAATAACCTCCTTCGGGTGCTTCGAACATTTGCCCAATGCTGTCCCACATTTCGCCATAGCTGTTGCTCTTTTTGTGAATTTCCAGCAGGGTTTGGATGGTTTCTTCGGTTACCTCCCCAACCGCCTGGCCGTTTAGTCGAACAATCGTTTTGACTGCTTCGGAGGCAAAACGACCGAAAATTTTCATGAAGAGTCCTTTGGCAGCATCGCCACCAAGGCCTCCAAAGAAGCCAGCCCAAAAATTGGCTTCCTCTTCTGAATTCGGAAAAACCTCCCCGGTGAGCTCATACATTGCGCCTGATTTCAAACCAGCGTACAGCCACCGCGTCAAGCGAGCGTTGGCCAATACCCGGCCCACTCGGCTCATGTTGATAATTCCACGGGCTGCACCACCGGTGCGTGCCAGCAAAATGCCCAATCGAGTGCCCTGCAACAGGCGCACTCCGCCACCAACGGCACCACCTACGCCTACAAACTGCGACATAAATCCTACCGAGGTGCCCAACATTTGCGCCCAATCCCTGGCGCTAAAGGCCTCGTATCCGGCAGCGGTATTGCTTACGCTGTTTTCCGCGTCTTCGGTGAGTTCAGCGCCAGAAACGCCTGCTTCACCAATGGTGCTTTGCGTGGTTTGTGCTGTAAATTGCTCCGTAGCAAAGAGTCCACTACCCGTTTCGCCCATGTATACGGCGGCAAGGGAGGAGAGAAAAACCTCGCCAAAGGTAGATTCAGGATTGATGGCTAGTGGATTTTCATTGAACAAATAGGCCCCTTGCAGCTGTTCAATCTTAAACTTGAGGTGCAACCACCTCTTCTCCCCGTCTTCCAGCGTGTTGAAGGTAGACCCCAACATGGCACCAATTTTCTCTAAGGTGCTGGTATCGTTCCATCCGTCCTTGGTGAGGTAGCCATACTTATATCCTAAATCCAGGAATTCCTCCACCAAGGTGTTATAATAAATGTCAAAGGCCAATTTCGGACCAACGGTAGGTGGCATGTATTGGCGCGCTGAGGCAAACTCTTCGTCTTCTGCCAAAGCATCCATCGACTCTTCCCGCATCCTTTCCGTAATCTTTACAGGATCGGTTTCTATAAATGGCGCTCGCAATTGCTCGTAGTAGGCCAACTGCTTCCTGGCGTAAGCCCGGTCTTCTTCCGACGAATTGGTATCGTTTAACACCGCCTTTTGCGCCTCAACCAATGCATTGAGTTTGCTGTAGCGCACTTGTGCATAGAAGAAAATATCGCGTTCGAGTTGTGCGATAAAGTATTCGTAGTCTTCTCTTGTCTTCTGAGACTCGGGATTCTCTATTTCCTCATATATAGATTGAAGGTTTTGTACCGCTAAGAAGAGGTCGCGGTCACCATTTTCGGGATTGAGTTGATTGACAAATAATGCCTTTTGAGTATCACTTAGTTCTTGAAAAGGAATTGTAGTAGCGCCTTCAATAGCGGATCTTCGGGACTTTTCCTTGAAAGCTTCATAATACTTTTCAAAACTTTCTTGCCCCTCAAACTCCACCCCACTAACATCTGGCTCGTAAGCCAACTCCACTTCTCCCTGCATATTTTTTTGTCGCAAATAGTAGGTGATGGAGATCAGCCGGCGGCTCTCTTCGTCCAACTTGCCATTTTCGAGAACAGGATCATCGCTGGGGTTATAACGATTCACGGCTTCCTGGGCTTCTTTCACCAACTGCCGAAACAGCGGATGCAGGGTACGGTTTTGAGGGATTCCAGCGATAACGGAGGCGAGGGTCATGTTGTCACTGATGAAACCCATCTCGATGAGCAATTGGTCGGAATACTCCACATGCTCAAAATTGTACCAGTCGGTGGGATGGGCTTTGCCCAGACCGTGCCACTCCTCCTTGCCCGAAAGCTTGTGCTTCCAGTAGAAGGTATCCGTTTCTTTTAAACCAATTTTACGGGCTTTGGCCACCGCTTCATCATAGCTCCAGGCCTCAATCACGTATTGCCTTTTGGCCAAGTCGTAGCTCACCTCAATGGAGCGGTGATCGGGAGCAGGGTCTCCCATGCGCCATCCGTCAATAATAGACTTTTTTATAAAAGAATTGAGGGTGCGGTTGCCATCTCCCAATCGGGTGAGCGAACGGTTTTTGGCGGCAAACTGTCCTTGAACGGTTTTCCAATCATAGCCTAATTCGGCTACCAGTTGCCCTGGATAAAGTTGGTGCCAATGGGGTTGGGGTTGCCGATCGGGTTCATCCGGATCATCGTCCGGATTATCATCGTCCGGGATAGGTTCAGGATCCGGCAAAGGGTCGGCTAAAAGCGGATCGGCAGTTTTTTCTTCTTCCAGGATCACCTCCTCCTCTTCGGCTTCTTCATTTTCCTCTTCTAATTCCATGGTAGGTTCCATCCCAGGTTCCGCACCAATGGCATGAGTCGGCACTACTTCTTCTTCCAGCGGATCGACAGTGGCTTCTTCTTTTTTTGTCCCATTCATTTCTTCCCATTCATGGGTAATCTTATCGGACAAAGCGGCCGGTCCAAGAGGGTCTTTTTTGGCACCTTTTTTAGGTTTGGTGGCGTTCTGCGAAGGGTCCACTACGCCGGTGGTTTTTATTTTCGATTTGGTGGTACTGACGGTGGTCATATTTGGGCAATATTGGGGTTAAGGTGTACGGTTCTCTTTCAGAAATTCATCTCGAATGGCGTGCAGCAGCATTTCCCGGGTAACGGTATTGCCTTGCGCTAATTCAGCACTCACACAAGCTTTGAGTAAGATGTTAGCAATATTCGCTCCGGTTAAATCATGTTGAGCCAGTTGAGTAAGGTCCACATCTTCGGCATAGTGATAATAGGCGGGCAAAGACTTTTGCCACAATATTTTGCGCTCGCTCAAATTGGGCCGCGCAAAATTGATCATGAACCGGAACCGGCGAATCATGGCATTGTCCAGGTTTCCCTTGAGGTTGGTAGAAAGTATGGTGACTCCCTGGTGTTCTTCCAAACGTTGTAAGAGGTAGCTCACCTCTAAGTTGGCCCACTTATCCTGAGCCGACCCAACCGAGGTACGGCTGCTAAACAAGCTATCTGCCTCATCAAAAAACAAGATCCAATCCCGGCCCTTGGCCCGATCAAACAAATAGGCGAGATTCTTCTCGGTCTCTCCAACATATTTAGAGACTACCATAGACAAGTCCACCTTGTAGACCTCCCGGCTTAAATGTTTGCCAATTAAACTTGCGGTAAGGGTTTTACCTGTACCCGGAGAGCCATAGAACAAACAGGGTGTAGAAGCATTGAAACGCTTACTGCGCTCCACAAGGGTGGGCAACACTTCCAGGTATTGCACAAACTCGTTTACTCCTTTTCTGGTAGCAGGAGGAAGCACCAAATCATCCCAAGTCAATGGCGATTGCACCTGCGTTGCAGGAAAACTTCGGCCAAATCCAGGATTGGGTTTGCGCGTGGTGAGTAGATAATCTACGTATTCGGGCATCACCAGCAACAGTTGGTTGCGGGCGTTCGTCCGCTCATTGGTACCGTCACTGGGTTGTTCCTGCAACACACCATCCCGAAAAAGACGGCTCTTCTCGCGAAAAAATAATTCTTGATACATGGCCTGCTCCTCATCGGCACCACAGAGCAGGAAAAGCGCGGTTTGCATGGTGGGTATAAAATGCCGTGAGCCGGGATCAATTACTCCGCCAAATTCGGGAAATCGAACTCGTAGCACATGTTGTTCATCCCGCAGCAAGGCGGTGAGGGTTTGCGGTGCAATGTAGGGCAACAGACCTACTAACAGCAACAGTCGCTCACTAGCGTTTAGCCGCCAGGAGTGAACCAGGTCGGCAAACGCTCCACTTTCGGTCAAAATAATCGGTGTGAGCAGGTCATCATCAAACACACTTCCGGATTCGATAGCATTCACCCGTTGAACGACTACCTCCGTCAACCATCGCTTCTCTGCCAGCAGCATCGAAGCATTGGATGTTACAATCGATTGGTTTAACTCGTCTTGATAAAAAAGTATTGGTGAAGCATTGGTAGACTTCTCATTCTCATGTAAATGCATGGGCTTAATTGGGGTAATTGCACATTTGGGGTCTAAGATGGGGTTATCTAAAGGTACGAAGGATACCCCAAAAAATTGTTCATAGTTAATAATAAATCCTACCCGAACGCCCCCTAAAAGCGATTTTCGAAGTAAAAGTGTTTTTTACACTTAGATTTAGAGCCGGTTATACTTGTAGCAACAAGTTGCCACAACCTACCCGTTCAAGAGTAATTTGTTCGCCTAAGCGTTGCGTTTCAAGTCTCCTTTCAAATGCTTCTTCCTTATAGCAGAAGATAGAGAAGTGGTGTACGATTTAGACTCGAACACCCAATTGATTTTGGAGTCAGTAAATTCCTTGATATAGCGCTGTAAGGCACTACCCAAAGAGCAGTTCTCACCACCATTCCGATTGGCAACCTTAAGAGCCAAAGGTTGTCCCCGTGGTGGGGATGGGTTCTTCCCATCCAGGATTCTTAATAAATGAACAGCACCCAGCTCCTCCAACGGAATATCCCGGGCACCTAACAAAAGAGGTCGCCCCCATTCAGAGACGACCTCTTGCTTATGAATTAACCCTTGTGTATTTCACTTGGTAGTGAAGCTGGTGTTTATCGGGATTTGTCTGCTTCTTTTGCTTGCGAACAATTGCAGGCATACTCACAACTGTAGGGCACGTGGGCGTAGCAGGACCATCCGTTGGCAGAACAACAATACATCCACACTCCGGCAGCTGCTGCTGGGCTTCCCAACCAATCAGCATAAGGCTTCAGTGAAGGCGTAGCTTTTATTTCACTGGCCAAACCTTGCCAGTTGACATTTCCTGTATTCAACTGGCTGTTGTTGTTGACCGCACGTACGAAAGCAGAATAGCCTGGGTGCGAAGGAGCCAATACCATATCCGGGGCGTCTTTATCTCCGAAATGATAGGTTCCAGCCTGCTGGGCGAAAGAAGAAACTGCAGTAACACATACAAGGGCAAGGATCAAAAATAAATTCTTCATGATAGTGGTTTTGATAAATAGTTTTGGATTAATAGCGAGGGTTAATTGCGGGCTAAAGTAGAGCGCTTTACTCCGATATATCCGGAGTAAAACTACCTGCCATTCTTAGCCTACCAAGAATTAACTTTCCTGAAAAAACACCCTTATAGTCCTTAAAACCCTTTATTCATCCCCTTTTTTTGATTAATCACCAAGCCTAAACCCAACCGTAAGTGAAGCAAAATAAATTCCGCTAAAGGGCTATACATATTTGTCAAAAACAACAAACGAACCTACCCTATTTGTAAGGGTTTCAACTTGGCCAACAAACAAGTCCAGCTATTCCTAATGATTGAAAGCCCACCCTTCATAGGATTACAGTATCATGCTTTAATATGTACAAAAACAATCTTTATTCCATTCCTCATTCATGTGTTCAGTCAAGGACATGAATTTCTGTTGGCACCATTTGTATTCTCCAAGCCGTTGGGAGCATGGCTCACCGATGTTGTCTGTGCTTCTCTTAACTACCAACTACCGTCCATAAAAAACGCCAGAGATTTTATCCCTGGCGTTTTTTATTCGGTTAACCTTTTGAAGCAAATGCTTTCAGTAGTAAATTGGGTTTAACGTGACTTGTCTGCGTCTTTGGTGACGGAACAATTACAAGCATAATCACAACTGTAGGGCACACGCGCATAACAACGCCAACCGTTTACAGTACAACAATAAACATACACTCCGGCTGCTGCTCTGTCACTTCCCAGCCATTCAGAGTAAGCTTTGAGCGATGATACCTGAGCAATGGCCTGCCGTACACCGCTCCAGTTTATGTTTCCGGTATTGAGTTGGCTGTTGCTATTCACAGCATTTACAAAATCAGCATACCCAGGATGAGAAGGTGCCAATACCAAATCGGGTGCATCCTGATCTCCAAAGTGATAGGTTCCTTTGGTTTGAGCAAAAGCAGAGAGGGTAGTAACGCATACCAGCGCAAGGATTAACAATAGATTTTTCATAGTTGCATATTTTTTGATCGTTTTGACAGGGTGATAAACGGCCAACCGATAGAACGCTGAAGTTAGCCCAACTCCCTCCGATATAGCCGGAGTACCTCTCGAAATCAAGGACTATTGAAAAAGAGAGAATCGCCTTCTTCAGCAAACGTTTTCAACGTAGCAGTTCAACGTTTGCCGGGCAGCGACCGAAGTATTCACTGTTTAATGCTCCACCAGAAGAAATTTACCAGTAATGGTTTCTTTGGAATTTTGCAGCACCAAATGGTATTGACCGGCTGCATATTCACTGAGGTCGATCGAGGTGTTGACCAGACTAAGGTTGCCCATTTCTACCACCTTGCCCAACGGATCGATGATGGTGTAGGTATAGCTGCCTTGTGCTGCTTCCGGAAGCTTGATATTCAGGGTATTTTGAGTAGGATTGGGATAAATCTGCAGCAGCCCCGCTTGATTGACCTCATACACATTGGTATACACATCACAATCGTCTATCAAGGTGTAGCTTGGATTCACATTGTCGGTTCGAAACACGTAGAAACAGCCCAATTCAAACTGCAGTGCTTCCATGAAACCGTTGGCAAAGTTATCGACATGATACATGTCGATGGCCACCACTTTTCCATCGTAGAGCGAACGAATGGTGTTGTCTTTGGTGTGGCCCACCACTACCCGCTTTACCCCAAAGGCCGCAACGAAACTATCTACCTCGGTTTGATTGAGGTCCAGTTCCACCATGCCTCGGTACCAGTATACACCGTCTGATCCAGTGATGGTATTACAAGCATTGCTGGTACAGGTTCCGTTCATTTCCATCCGACCAAAGTCGTTCATCTGGTCGTAAGACAAGCCCAAAGCCGCTACCGAAGGACTAATTCCACCGTGCATAAAGGCGTAATCGCCAATGCGTTCCACGATATTTTTCGACCGCAGCCATCGCCCCAACTCGGTATTGGCATCGTAGAGTTCAGCCATGCGTTTGCCCATCAAGTGCGCATTGTTGAAGTATTTTACCTCCACATAGCGCCAATCATCGGTTAGATTGAACATCTCGTGATTGCCAATAATCAAATGCACTTTTCCACCGGCGGCCTCGGCTTCACTTTCTAATTTATACAACAGCCACATGCATTCCGTAATGTGAAATCCCCGATCGAACAGGTCGCCGGTGATGATGAGATGGCCGTTGCCATATGTCCAATTGAAATTGTTGTCCATTATTCCTTCCCCCCGGAGCAGCATGGCGAACCCTTCGATATGCCCATCAAAGTCGGATACCGTGAGAAACTTGGGCGGTGTAGACGGATATTCGGAAGGCTCTATGGTATTTTGAGCCTTCAGCGGAAACGAGAAACTGGTGTTCATGTGGGGCAAAGTGCAGGTGAGTTGCAAGCCCGCAGTAGAGGTATACGTATTTCTCACCAGCCCACCGGGCGTTACTTCTTCTACAATGATGTTATTGCCGTCATAATACACATACGGGCCATCCTGATCGTAGGTAAAATTAGCGGTGAGGTAGCCGTCAAACGAAAGATCGGTGTTGGTAGTACTACGGTTGCGCACCGAAATGGCAATGGTATTTGTGCCGGTGACCCAAAGGCCAGGGTCGATTTTATAAGTGTAAAATTCGTTTTCGTTGGTCGAATTGCTGCTTTGCCGTGCGGTGGTAGCGTGAGTAATGGCGCCTTGTGGCATCAACTCGCTCCTAAACGCTTCTTGCCCATTGATGTATACAATCGCGGCATCGTCGTGAACCAAATGCAAATAAACCTCCCCCAACTGACTGGGATTGCTCACGTTTACCTTCTTCCGAAAATAGTAACTGGCAAGGCCAGCAGCCAGATCGGTGGTTTCATCTCCCTCGCCAAAACCAAAATGTCCTGCACCGATGGACCATGCGCCATCGTTGAAACTGGGCAAAAACCAGGATACTCCAGGATCACTGGCGGCATCGTAATAGCGCCAGGAACTGCCCGAATTAAAAAACAACGTATCCACTTCGGGGATGACCGAAATGCTTTGACTCAGCGTATTGTTGGAAATATCGGCATCGTTGGCAATGCTCACCGCTGCTTCAATCGTATAATTCCCCAAAGCACTGAGGTTGGCAGTTTGCTGAAACGTGAAAACGGTACTTTGACCCAAGCTGAGCGGCACCGTTCCGGGCTCCGTGGCCATTACCGTTCCATTTACCGAGTAGGACACTGAATAAGTACCTGCCAGCTGATTGCCAAAACTCAACACTTCTACCGCTACCCCAGCGGCAGGATCGGGAAAGTTGACCGCATCCGGACTTTGAATGGCCGTTACAGCCAAGTCGGTGTTGGATATAGGTGTGTAATCAATGACCAACTGAGCCGATCGGTTGGGGTCTTCGTCGAAAGAATAGGCCCGCCGACGGTCTGAACTGCTGCCCGTACCGGTGATGATAAAAGTAATCGGATTGCCATTCTGCCATCCGTTAGAGGTAATAACCTCCGCTACAACGGCCGATAAATCGGGGGTTTGCTGTGCAGCCCCTGCCTGATTATCCGTCCAGGCGGGCAAGGCACTCCAGTTGACCTCGGCCGTGGTGGTGGTACGACTGGAAATGTTGTTGGCAGTATTGGAAAAAGTAACCGAATTGGCCACCTTCTCCCCTTTTATTTTGAGGGTATGGACTCCTGCCGTAGATCCGTCAGCCGTGAATTGGATGTAGGCATTGGTGATGGTGGCGTTGGCCGGTATGGTCACATTGTTGAAGCGCAAACCGATGGTTTGCAAGCCCTGATTATTCCATGAATCGTAAACCAACTCAATGTCTGAACTGGTGGTGGTGATGTTTGATCCATCAAATTTTTCCTCCGCATCGTCAGTAGATTGCTGAATGCGTTGTTGGAAGGTTTGTGTTAGCCCTTGTTGCGAGGCAAATCCGAGCAACAAGAAGCAAATGATCCATCTATACATCAAAAGTGGCTTTCAGGTCAGGATAAAAGTTGTATTCCTTTGGCCAGCGTTGATTCACTGCACATAGATACTGGCGTGTCTAAAATTACACCTGCCCAAGCATCCTTGCAAGGCTTTGGAGGGTTTCATAAGTTGGGGAAGAGCACAGAATAGGCTATATATCCATACTTGAGGACGGAACCGCTTTCAGCGAAATAATTATCGACGGCTTCCAGTACAACCCAAAGATGATGCATTCAGAGTTAAATTATTGCCAGCAAATCCCGAGATCAAGGGAAACTGAAAATAATCGTAAGAAGGTAAGGCATGGCGCCCCAATTAAAGCTCTATGGATAAACTTAACTGACCGTCTAAACCCAATTCAACTATCTTTTTAAGTGTGGAAAGTCTCACTTCTTTGATGTTATTCTCAATTTTAGAAATGTAAGACTTTGTTGTTCCTACCTTAAGTGCGAGTTCTTCCTGAGTTAACCCCTTCTCCAATCTGGCTTCATGGATCAATGCCCCGATTTTGAAATCCTGATACCCTGATTCTAATTCATCTCTCTGAGAAGTCCCACACTTCCCGAAGTGGCGCTCTTTAAATTCGTTGAGACCAATGCTATTGCTTTTCTTGCTCATACGCTCTTTTTATTCTTAACGCTTTTTCAATTTCTTTCTTTGGTGTCTTTTGGGTCTTTTTTTGAAAACCGTTCATGATCACAATAAGCTGCCCTTTGTCGAAAAAGCAAAAGATTCGGTAGATGTTGGTGCCACTTTTAGCTCTTATTTAATACAAGCCAATAGTCCCACTCAAGTGTTTCAAATAAGTTTCCGGAACTTTTTCAATTCTTCAATTAAGGTGAGTGTCCAGATATTCTTTTGTTGAACTTTTGTATGCTGTTTTACGAAGAAAGCTTCAAAGTAATCTTTGTAGAATACAACCGTTCGAAACTTATTGCTCACGTTACCAATGTACGAAAAAGTTGCACTATCGTGCAACTCATTTAAAGCTATAAGAACTGAAATTTTGCTTTATTACCGACATGATCTAATCTAGGTGGTGAACTCTTAGCGGCATTCCCAGGTTATACCAAACACAAGCCTCTACGCTCCCAGCAAATCATGGAGCGCGTGAAAAGGCTCTTTAGCAAGCGCTAACATGAATTGGAAATACTTTATCGGCACTTTGATTACCCTTCCCCTACTTCCCATCCTGTATTTTCAAGGGAAAAGCATTCGGGCCAAAGTACCACCACTGCCAGAGGCAACTGGCCATGAAGGCACCTGCGAAAACCCATCATCAAATCGCAAACACATTCGTGTGATTGCGTTGGGCGAAAGCACCATTGCTGGAGTTGGTGTAGCAACACACCAAGAAGGATTTACCGGTGCCTTTGCCAAAGAGTTATCCTATTTGCTCGGCACCTCGGTAGACTGGAAAGTATATGCCCGAAGTGGCTATACTGCCCAAAAGGTGGTCGATCGGTTACTGCCTAAAATCACTGAATCGCAAGCTGATGTTATTGTCATTGGTTTGGGGGGCAACGATGCGTTTACCCTCAATCGCCCCTCTAAGTGGGCGTCATCCATTCGGTCGCTGATTGCATCGCTTCAACACCAGTTTCCCAATGCCATTTTGGTGTTTTGCAACATGCCTCCTATCAAAGAGTTTCCCGCTTTTACACCACTCATCAAATTTACCATCGGCAACCTGGTCGAAATTTTAGGCGAACGCTTGCAAACCATTGTGCGGGAGTATGAAAACGTCTATTATTTCGAAGAAAAGATCACGGTAGAGGGCTGGATGGAAAAATTTCAGGTACAAGGCACCTCGAAAGACTTTTTTAGTGATGGGGTGCACCCCTCCCAACTCACTTATCAAACCTGGGCGAAAGAGATAGCCAATGGTGTTTCCCAACAACTCACCGTCAACTCCCCTACCTTTCCCGTTCAAACCCCAACCATTGGAATTCATTAAACAACTTTTATTCGGCCGTAAGATTTACTTCAATGATCCGGTTCTCGGCAAATTTTCCACGCGGGTAAAATCTGACAATCCCTCCATCAACCGCACCTGGTACTCCGCAAAACGCATTGGCAACTATCCTGAGGACACGCTGTTCATTCTCGAAGGCAACAGCCGTGGCCCCAACAAAATGGAGTTGGAATCGGTGCGAAAACTCATGGCAGAACTGCCTCAGGTAATGAATCAGGTAGACAAGGACCTGAGCCAAAAAGCCAACTACAATAAGTTTAAAGATTGGAAGAGCAGCCTCTATCTATCAGCAGTAAACCCTTATGAAAAGGGCTTCGAAGTACAATTCGAAGCGAACATTACTTACGAAGATCCAGATGACACCCGAATCGTGAGCTTTATGTGGCGCAACGGCAAGGTTTCTGAGGTGGAAGGAACGGGAGAAATTTAATGGTAAACATCAAACCCTAATTCACCACAAAAGGCTTCACCTTATTTCCTTCTGGTCCACTCATTTGCAGTTGGTAGTATCC
>CALCCE010000188.1 GCA_937899835.1 uncultured Flavobacteriales bacterium
GTGTGATATGTTAAAAATCGACTCATCTACCAGGGCATTGGTAATCGGAGCAACCTCCGGTTGATCCTCAAAAATACATGCTCCTTCTACGCAACCCGCCGACGGGGTTACATCCATTTTGGACAATCCCGGTCGGCGGCAAAAGATCAGGTTTTTACTGGGGTTAAGGAAAAGCCTGGTTCGATATGTCTTTGAAGTAGGTTTCGTTGTTGCAATTCAAAGGTGCTACACTGTTCCATAGTATTCAAGGACAAATTTGTGGTTGCCGGGTTTCAGTTGATAGTTAACAGAAAAGTGGGCTTGGTTGTCAAAAGCCCGTTTCCGGATCGGAGCTTTGTAGGGAGTCTGCCGCTGGTATCCAATCGGTATCTAACTCAAAATCATCCAGTAAGGGCACCAAAGTGGGCGCCACCACCGATACCGGCCGAAGCAATAAGGAAGCTTGACGTTGCTCAGGCGTGAGAATGTTGAGCCTGGCATCGAGGGCGTTGAAAAAGAGCAGGACTACGCTTAAGATCAGGCCCATTTTGAGAATGGAGAATACGGAGCCTGCCAACTTGTTCACCAGTTTGAGCGCTACAAGGTTCACGACTTTTTCTACTGCTTTGGCCAACAAAAAGACCAGCAATACGATGCCCAGAAAGGTGATGGCAAAAGCGGCCAGGTTGAGTACCCGTTCGCTCCATTCTACGTATGGTCGAAGCTGATCTCCAAGCAAATAGGAAAAGTGGACTCCTCCGTAGATTCCTGTGATCAAACCAATCAACGTAGCGATTTCGATGATCAACCCTTTGGTAAAGCCCCGATAGGCGGCCCAGGCCAAAGGGACAAGCAAAAGGATATCAATCACATTCATTGGGCAGGTTTCTGGCAAAATACAAAGTATCCTACACCGATCCACGGGGCAATCGCTAATTTTGCCAACATGGATTTTGAACTCGAAGCCCGATGGCGCAAAACCTTAAAAAAACTGGAGAAACGCTTCGGCGGTGGTATGGACCTTCAGGCGGTTTTGTTCTTGATTGGCTTACAGGAGTTAAAAGTAAAACCCAAAAAACTGACCAAAGACCAAAAACTGGACGTAATGCACGTGGCAGTTTGTACCCTGTTGGTTCCCTATGGCTACTACGAGTTTGAAGGAGACGATACGGAAGGATGGCCTCACTTCAAACAACTCAAAGAGTTGCCCTCTTTATCGCCCGGCGAGCAAGATCGCTTGATGAAAGAAGCCATCTTCGATTATTTCGGCGAAAGCCTTATTGAAGATTGAGGCAGAAAGTGATGTTTTCAGGAGGGCTTGATGCACCCGTCGAGGCGGAGTCGTTGTCAAACCCAATGATCTCAAAGGCTTTTTCCTGGGCATAGAACATGATTTTTCCATCCCGTGTTTGCCCCATGGTCACTTCTCCGTTGGCATTTACAGTTATTCCAAATTCATTGGGGTCGTAATTGCGCCCTTCCAATCGAAAGATGCTCTTGTAGGCTTTTACTTTCAAGGTGTGCGGGTTGCACCCCATGTTTCCAAAAAAATCAAGTGTTCCACGCTGGTTGGTTTTCGCCTGTTGTAGTGGTAAGCCATCAGTGGTCACCTGAATTTCTACATGGGCCAACGGTTCTCCATCGGAACCGGTGGTGGCTACTCGAAAGTTGATCTCTCGGGTACAGGGCGAACGGTCTTCTTTCTCGCAGGCCAGGAGGCCACACACGGAAAACAGGATCGACAAGCAAAAGGTAAGGGAGGATGACGGTTTCATGCAACTCACGTTGCAAAAACCACACCTGTCTCAAAAGTCAGTTAAAAGGGGTTAACGGGGCAACAGCACAATGGGCTTGGAAGTGGTTTTCCCTTCTCCAACACTGATGAAGCCCTCTCCATAGGCACTGTCGATCTCAACGATAAAACCAACATTGGGAGGAGATCCGGTATCGGTAATCGTCGTATCGAGCTTAAATGCTTCTACGGCAAGCACCACTGGTTTCTCAAATTCTTCGCTGTATACGCCCCGACTGTCTGTGACCCCTTCACGCTCTACTACACAATTGCTTTCGGTGCAGTAAAGCCGCACTTGTGCATTGGATACAGAACGGCCTTGATCGTCGTATACTTCAATCTCTCCAATGGTTTTGGCGTTGTCCTCTTCACAACTCACTGCCAACAGGCCACTTAAAGAAAGCGCAATTAAAATCAAGTAGGAAGTTCTCATCAACAGGCGTATTTGTTCCAGTGCAAATAACAAGATGCACCACCCAGGGCAAAAGGTTGGGCCTACAAATAACGGGAAAAGCTGGGAAATCGCTTATTGCGGAAGAATCAACACCGGAGCGGAGATGGTTTTGTTCTTTTCTATGGTAATGAAAGACTCTCCGTACGCCGAATCGATCTTGATGATGAAACCTACGTTTGGAGGAACTCCGGTATCGGTGACAGTGGTGTCCAATTTAATGGCTTCTATGGCCAGCACCATGGGTTGAAAAAACTCATGACGGGTAATGCCTAAACCGTTAGAAACCTTTGCATCTTCTACAATGCAATCTTGCTCGGTGCAGTAGAGCCGCACCCGGGCACCGGGTACTACCTCGCCAAGGTTGTTGTACACGGTAATTTCTCCTATGGTCGGATCGTCATTGTTTCTGCAGCTGGAAAGGCTGCCGATCGAAAGCAATGCAAATGCCGTAAGTATGAGTTGAAATTTCGCCATTGTTGGATGCTCAAAGGTCTCGTTCAATCACCACGGTTTCTTCTGCGGTCTGTCCTTCCTCTAAAGTAACGACTCCTTGCCCAATGTATTTTCGATCTACGGGAATGGCGGTAGTGCCCACAATGGAGTCTTCGGTAAGGGTTACCTTAACATCAACAAACAGCACTGCAGGAAAGTCGAACTCGAAAGAAGCAATACCTAAGCTATTGGAAGTGGTAGAGTCTCGGACCACACATTGGGGCCCATCACAAAATAGCACTACGAGGGCATTTGGCACTACGCGGTCGTCCTGATCAAGTACCAAGACCTCTGCTTTGATCTCTTCTTCCTCGGGTTCGCAGGCTACTGAAAGCACTACTAATAATGCCAACAATAAGCACCCAAACCGTCCCTTCAGGGGGCCTATATTCATGGAGCGAATTAATTTCTTATACTTGCTGAAACGCCCTAAAACGCCCGCGTAGTGCGACAAATATAAAAAAATAAGCCATGCGCAAAAACGCCTTTTCCCTCTCATTCCTGGTTCTTATCTGCTTGGTTTTCACCTCTTTTTCTACCCCTGATGAGCAAGACAAAATGGTTTTGATCAGCACGCCAATGGGTGATATTAAGGTGCGCCTGTACAATGAAACACCCCTCCACCGCGACAACTTTTTGAAGTTGACCAAGGAAGGTTTTTATGATGGTACGCTGTTTCACCGCGTCATTCCACAGTTTATGGTACAAGGGGGTGACCCTGATTCTAAAGGTGCCGCTCCCAACGCTATTTTAGGCAACGGTGGGCCCGGTTATACCCTTCCTGCGGAGCTTAATTCGCGCTTTATTCACAAAAAAGGAGCCCTTGCTGCCGCCCGCTTGTCGGATCAGCAAAATCCTGAAAAGCGCTCTTCCGGTTCTCAGTTCTACATTGTTCAAGGGCGCACCTACACCCCGGACATTTTGCAACGCATGGTTCAGAACCGCAATTTGCAGAATCGACAAATGGCTTTCCGTAAATTTTTGTCCAAGCCAGAAAATGCCAACTACGTAGAGCGGCTCAACCGTTGCCAGGCCAACAACGACCAACAGGGTATGGTCACTTTAGAAAAAGAGATTGAACCGATGATCGAGCCCGATCTTGCCGCTGGAAAGGTGAACTATACCCAAGAACAAATTGATCTCTATGGCACGCTTGGAGGCACGCCCCACCTGGATGGTGCCTACACGGTGTTTGGCGAAGTGGTAGAAGGCCTTGAGGTATTGGATCAACTTGCAGCCGTAACCATCGGCTCCAACGACCGGCCGGCAGAAGATCAAGCCATGACGGTAAAAGTGTTGGATTAACCCCCTTTCCCGGCAAAATTTCCAGGGAAATCAGCGTACCTTCGCATTTCCATTTTCTTAGCGTTAAACGGCCATGCAAGATAAAATCGAGCGTCTCCGAGAAGAGATCGATGCTTTCAAAGCAGATTCGAAAGATCAGGTTGAATCCTTCAGAATCAAATACCTGGGTTCTAAAGGTGCTCTCAAAGGGCTTTTTAGTGATTTCAAATCCGTTCCGAACGAATTGAGGCGCGAGTTTGGTCAGAAACTGAACGAACTGCAAAACCGAGCCAAAACGCGCCTGGAAGAGTTGCGGGATTCGGTAGAAGATCAAGGTTCAGAAACCCAGGAGGCTCCCGACCTTACGCGTCCGGCAAAGCCCACTCCGCTGGGTTCCCGGCATCCGGTTTCCATCGTGCGCAATGAGATTGTCAGCATTTTTTCCGGAATTGGCTTTTCGGTGGAGGAGGGGCCAGAGATTGAAGACGACTGGCACAATTTTACTGCGCTCAACTTCCCGCCGGAGCATCCAGCCAGGGACATGCAAGACACCTTTTTTATCGAAAAGGGAGACAACGACATTGCACTGCGCACCCACACTTCTTCAGTGCAGGTGCGGGCTTTGGAACGCGCTCAACCACCGGTTCGCATTGTGATGCCCGGCCGGGTGTTCCGAAACGAAGACATCTCTGCCCGGTCGCACTGCATCTTTCACCAAATCGAAGGGCTGTACATCGATCGGGGAGTTTCCTTCGCCGACATGAAGCAAACCTTGCTGCATTTCGTCCGTGAATTTTTTACCGAGAAAGCGGAAATCCGCCTCCGGCCTTCTTACTTTCCTTTTACCGAGCCCAGTGCCGAAGTAGACGTGTACTGGGGCCTGGAAACCGAAACCGATTACCGAATTACCAAAGGAACCGGCTGGTTGGAGATCATGGGCTGCGGTATGGTAGACCCCAATGTGCTCGAAAATTGCAACATCGACTCTAAGGAGTACAGCGGTTTTGCCTTTGGTATGGGCGTTGAACGCATCGCCATGTTGCGCTACGGCATTCCTGATATTCGCTTGCTGTTTGAAAACGACCAGCGCTTTTTAGAGCAATTCAAAACGGCTTATTGATGGTGAAATGGCTTAGGCTTTTGGTACTAACCATCGCTATCACTTGCATGGGATGGAAAGTAGTTAAAGGCTGTCCAAATGAGCTGGTTTCTGCACTGAACATAGGACTGCTTCTATCCGATAGTTTAGACACTTGTTCGGTAGATTTAGCCAGTTCTTTTACTCCTAACCGAGATGGGATTCACGAAAATTTCCGGCCGAGGTTCAATTGCCCGGTGGTCGAATATGAATTAACCGTCTTTAATCGCTGGGGCCAGCAATTGTTCAAATCAGAAAACCCTGAAGAAAGTTGGGACGGCACTTACAAAGGGAATGATGTGCAGATTGGCACCTATGTGATCCTACTTCGTTTTCGTTTTGAAGAGCAACCGGAGGAAGAGCAACAAGAAATTAAACAGGCCCTTACAATCATACGCTGAGCCACAAAAGTGGTAAAACCACCTGTTTCTTCTCAGTTAACTTTCATCCATTCATTGGTAAGCACTTGCAGCCTGCCACTTTGGAGGAGTTTCCGCTACGGAAAGACTAACTTTTCAATTCGTACCTTTCCCTCCAAACCCCAAAATCAATGACTGAAGACAAAGACCGAAAGATTGCGGTTCTCATCGACGGTGAGAACGCTCAATATAGCCTTACAGGCGACATGTTGGCCGAAGTGGCCAAACAGGGTCGGGTGACCATCAAACGGATTTATGGCGACTGGAGTTCCCGCCAAATGAAGGGCTGGAAAGACCAAACCAATAAATATGCGGTGCGTGCCATGCACCAGTTTGCGTTTACACGCGGAAAGAACTCAACAGACATTGCCCTGGTGATTGACGCCATGGACATTTTACACCAAGGACTGGCCGACGGCTTTTGCCTGGTGAGCAGCGATGGTGACTTCACCGGGTTGGCCAACCGCTTGCGCGAAGAAGGCGTATTTGTAATGGGCATCGGCCAGGAAAAAACACCTGAGGCTTTCGTGCGCTCCTGTGAACTTTTCATTTACACCGAAAACCTCGGCGACTCGGACGAGGAAGAAGAACCGATTGCCGAAGCCGAAAAGCCAAGTCGCACTCCAAAAGCCAAAGCCAAGCCGAAGAAAAAGGTGAAACCCATTCCGGTAAACCTCCTCAAGAAGGCATTTAAGAATGCTGTAGAAGAAAATGAAATGGCTTACCTGGGCCGCATGGGCGAAGCTTTGCGAAAGATTGAACCAAGCTTTGATCCACGTACGTATGGATATCCTCTGTTGAGCAAACTCATCAAGTCGATGACGGGCCACTTTGAGGTGGTGTACCCTGAAGGTTCGGATTCGGCGTATGTGAAGCTCAAACGGGGCGGCAAATGATGATCCCGCGCCAATTGCGCCTACTTAGCCCTACATTGTTGGCTGTTGCCCTTTTTTTGGTGCTCTATTGGCGCTCAATGCCTGGGTTTGGAAGGGCCTTACCGGCCATTCAATACCTTCTACACCGAAGATTTAGTAGATCAGATTATTGCTAGTCAACAAGGAGATACTGCTTTGCCTATCGACTCCATTAAGGTTTGGCATTTTTACATTCAATGTGCTTCCGAAAGAAAAGCTGCACTTACCATCAACTGGTTGATAGAACGCGAAATGCAAATTGCTTATCAACCTACTGACTCAACGATTTTACTGAGTGCTTCCCTTTTTAAACAGCTTTCCAAGGCCGAATTGCTTGAGGAATTGTGGGAGTTAGAGTCTTTCACCAGATATTCTCCCCAGGATAGCTTGATTGGCTTCTCCTTTCAGTCTTAGGCGGTTGTGGTATCCATCACTGGAACCATGCAAGATTCCGGAAAAGCAGGAGTATGCATTCCTGTTCTACTTGTGAGAAAGAAGCGTTCGAAAAAAAGATGGCTAAAGTTCCCGGTGCGACCAATCGAACTGACCGAGGTTCAACAGTCCGTGTACCAGCAAATCAATAGCGCCTTGGATATCGGACTTGTGTGCCATCTCGATCACTTGATGAATGTTGCGAGTGGGTATGCTTATGGCTCCGGAAATGGCCCCGCCGGCCGACATCCGCTGAATGCCTGAAGTATCGGTACCGCCTGCGGTAAGGATTTCTGACTGCCAGGTGATGTTGTTTTTATCCGCCGTTTCGCGCAAAAAGGTCACCATCCGATAATCGCAGATAGCAGTGGCATCCATGATTTTTACTGCGGTTCCTTTTCCCAATCGGGTGATTTGCTCCTGAGGTCGCGACCCTGGAACATCGTAAGCGATCGTGGTGTCGATACAAATGCCAAAGTCGGGCTGAATGGCCAATGAAGCTACACTTGCTCCACGAACACCTACTTCTTCCTGCACGGTAAATACCGCGTGCAAATCAAAAGGCAAGGGCTTGCCTTTTAAATCTTTGAGGGCTTGTATGAGCACAAACACCGATACCCGATTGTCGATGGATTTGCAATTGACGCAATCGCCCATCTCGATGAGTTCTCGTTCACGGGTCACCGGATCGCCTACGCGCACCAGCTTTTCCACTTCAGTTTTGGGAAGACCCAAATCAATGAAAAAGTCAGTGGTTTTGGGCATTCTACCACGCTCCTCGGTGGTCATCACGTGTATCGGCTTGGACCCCATTACGCCGATCAGGTCTTTTCGCCCGTGCACCACTACCCGTTGCGCGACTAAAGTTTTGGGATCAAAACCTCCGAGGGTGTGGAAACGCAAAAACCCTTCCTCATCGATGTGGGTGATGATAAAACCTATTTCATCGATATGGGCGGCCACCATCACTTTTTTATCGCTCTTTCCTTTGCGAAAAGCGGTGATGTTCCCAAGGTTGTCGGTGGACACTTCGTCCACAAGATCGATTACTTCGCGCCAAACAAGGGCGCGCATGCGTTGTTCAAAACCTGGGGCACCGGCGGTCTCACAGATCTCCTTGAGGAGAGCAACATCAATAGGCATGGTGTAAATGGATTATACCCCGAATTTACAATACTTCGGCTATTCGTGGGCCTGGCTTACCTTGATCATGTTGGACATCCCTTTGTTGGCAATCGGCATGCTGGCAATGTTGATCACGAGGTCCTCGTCTTCTACAAAACCTTCTTTGCGCAAAATGAATTTGATGTCGTCGATGGTGTGGTCGGTGCTCACAAACTTATCGTAGTAAAAGCCCTGTACCCCCCAAACCAAACTCAACATATTGAGAATGCGGTAGTTGGAGGTGAATACAAAAATGCCTGCTTTAGGTCGGTGACTGGAAATTTTAAAGGCTGTGTACCCCGAAAATGTCATGGTAATAATGGCTTTTGCTCCTACCGTTTCCGCAAGGCTAACCGCGTTTTGGCACACCGAATCAGTAATCAGCCGCTCTTCACTGGACTTAATTTTGTGGTCTTTGTTGTAGATGCCTTCGAAGGTTTCCATCCGGGTTACGATCTTATACATGGCTTTGATCACTTCCACCGGATGTTTTCCAACCGAAGTTTCACCACTCAGCATCACTGCATCGGCACCGTCGAGCACAGCGTTGGCCACATCGTTTACCTCGGCTCGGGTTGGTGTAATGTTGGTGATCATCGTCTCCATCATTTGCGTGGCGATGATGACTGGCTTGGCGGCTCGCTGGGCTTTGTAAACGATCTCTTTTTGTATCAGCGGCACGTTTTGCATCGGGATTTCTACCCCAAGATCACCCCGGGCCACCATCAAAGCATCTGACTCTTCAACAATTCCGTCGATATCGGCCACCGCTTCGGGCTTCTCGATTTTGGCAATTACCTGGGTAAACTTGGATTTCCCTTTGTCGCGAATAATTTTCTTTAGTTCAATCAAGTCTTGCCGCGAACGAACGAAGGAAAGTCCAATCCAGCTGATTTGATTTTCTAAAGCAAAATGCAGGTCTACCAAGTCCTTTTCCGTCAAACTTGGGATAGAAACCTTGGTATTGGGCAGGTTTACTCCTTTTTTTGAAGACAGCGGGCCTCCGTGATTTACTTTGCAGCGCACCTCAGTAGCACTTACAATTTCCGTCACTTCAAGGTGTAGTTTTCCATCGTCAATAAGGATGGCTTCACCTACGGTAACGTCTCTTGGGAAGGCCTCGTAGTTGATAAAGACCCGATCGGCAGTACTTACCGCTTCTTCGGTAGTCATCACCAGTTCGTGGCCATTTTCTAACACAACGCCTTCCTCTACCACACCAATCCGAATTTTCGGACCTTGAAGGTCGGCCAAGATGGCCGTATGCGTTTTCAATTCGGTATTGAGCTCACGGATGATCTTGATCACTTTCAGGTGATCTTCGTGCGAACCGTGTGAAAAGTTGATTCGGCAGATGTTTACGCCGTTTTCAATCATTGTTTTGAGGGTCTCCTTGTCAGAGGACGCCGGACCCAATGTGGCTACAATCTTTGTCTTTTTCTTGTGGTGGCTCATTCAAACAACAGGTTTTGCTTTGATTTGAGTTGATTGGGATCGATGGAATAAGCGGTGAGCACTACATCGGTTCCCTTGATGCGGTCCAGTAAACCTTGGGTGTCTACCAAGTCAGTCAGGCCTTCTACCAGCAAAAAATAGTCGGCTTGTCGTTGTTCCTGAACCAATATCCCTGGATTCCCCCGATTGGCCACCACGATGTATTTCAGGTGGTTGACGGCATCTTCCCAGGTGTAAAAAGAAAACCGGAGGGGCGCCTCACCGGTTTTCACCGTTAATTCATAATCGTTTTGTTTCTGTAGATCCGAACCCAGTTGATGGTTCAGCGACCAGCAGAGCCGGTAGTCTTTCAAATGGCAACTGATTCCATACAAAAGGAAATCGTAGTCGAAATCAAAATCCAGCCGGGCCTTGCTCATGGCCGTAAAAGTCGGCAATATGAGCCGAAAGATTTAAAAAAAGGCCAAAGTTAAGGTGAATTATGGGTTAATCTTTTTCCAGGCATCGCCAGCGGCCCTTTGTTCTGCTTTCTTTTTGCTGGAAGCAATCCCTTTTCCGCACTCCGCGTCATCTACTATCACGTGTGCTTCATAGAGGCGTTTTCCCTTTTGGGAGTTGTCTTCCTTTACTTCAAAGCGGATGCGTTTCTTCTCTTTTTGGGTCCATTCAATCAGTTTGCTTTTGAAATCGGTCTCTTGTTTGGCCAGGTCTTCCAGCTTCCCCGATTCTCCAATCAGTCGGGATTCTACCCATTTGCGGGTAGTTCCGTAGCCTTGATCAAGATAAATGGCGCCAATAAGGGCTTCCAATGCATTTCCGTTGATGGTGTTGGACTTGTCAGCGGCTTCGAGGTTCGATTCGATGTGCTGATCAATTCCCAACTCCACCGCCAGGTTATTGAGGTAGGTTCTGCCTACGAACTTGGCCCGGGTCTTGGTTAAGAAGCCTTCGTCTTGTTCTTTGAAGTGGGTAAAAAGGTACTCCGCAACAATCGAATCCAGCACTGCATCACCTAAGAACTCCAAGCGCTCATTGCTGTTTTTCCGACCGTGTTCTTTTCTTACCGCAGCCGATTTGTGCCGCATAGCATCTTGATACAAGTGCCATTTACGAGGGGTAAATCCCAACAAATTCAACAAAAAGTCGGCGAAAGACGGATCGAGGTCTTTGGGCTTTCGGGAGAATAGTCGGAATAACGTCAAAAATTAACCCTTGAATTTGCGGAATACCACCGAGGCATTGTGTCCGCCAAATCCAAAAGTGTTGCTTAACGCTGCATTAACTTCCCGCTCCTGAGCGGTGTTGAAAGTAAAGTTGAGGTTCGGATCTAGTTCGGGATCGTCGGTGAAATGATTGATCGTTGGAGGAACGATATTGTTTTTCACTGCCAGAATAGTAGCAATTCCCTCTATCGCACCGGCGGCACCCAAAAGGTGGCCCGTCATGGACTTGGTGGAACTGATGTTCAGTTGATAGGCGTGCTCTCCAAAAACCGTTTTGATGGCTTTGGTTTCGGCAATGTCTCCCAGCGGAGTGGAAGTTCCATGTACGTTGATGTAATCGATTTCCGAAATGTCTAAATCGGAATGATCGTTCATCGCAGTTCGCATCACATTAATGGCGCCCAATCCTTCGGGATGTGGCGCGGTGATGTGGTGTGCATCTGCCGAAAGGCCTCCACCTACGATTTCTGCATAGATGTTGGCTCCGCGATTCACAGCGTGCTCGTATTCTTCCAGAATAATGGCGCCCGAGCCTTCGCCCAGAACAAATCCATCGCGTTCTTTGTCGAAGGGGCGAGAGGCCGTTTCAGGACTATCGTTTCGGGTAGAGAGTGCATGCATGGCGTTGAAGCCACCCATTCCTGTTTCGATCACTGCTGCTTCTGATCCTCCACTAATCATCACGTCTGCTTTGCCCAACCGAATGTAGTTGAAGGCATCGATCATGGAGTGAGAAGAGGAAGCACAAGCGGAAACCGTGGAAAAGTTTGGCCCACGGAATCCATGACGAATGGAGATGTTGCCAGACGCGATGTCGGCAATCATCTTCGGAATGAAGAAAGGATTGAAACGTGGTACACCGTTTCCTTGGAGGAAACCGGTGACTTCTTGCTGAAAGGTGATGATTCCACCAATACCGGAACCCCAAATTACTCCTGCTCGGTCGAGGTCGATCTTTTCAAGGTTAAGCCCTGAATCTTTGATCGCCTCCTCCGAAGTTACCATCGCATACTTCGAAAACAAGTCGTGTTTTCGAGCCTCTTTGCGATCGAAATGGTCGGCAGGGTCGAAATCCTTGACCTCGCAAGCAAATTTGGTTTTGAAGTGAGTGGTATCGAATCGGGTAATGGGAGCGGCTCCGCTCACCCCTCCGATCAGATTTTTCCAGTACTCTTCAACGGAGTTTCCGATTGGGGTAAGCGCACCAAGTCCTGTAACGACAACGCGTTTTAGCTCCATAAACGGAAAATTGTTGGTGGAACGGGTGAAATTTTCAGCAATGCCTTAGCCGGCGTTATCCTCGATGTACTTGATCGCTTCTCCAACGGTAGCAATGTTTTCAGCTTGGTCGTCGGGGATAGCAATGTTGAATTCTTTTTCGAATTCCATGATCAGCTCTACCGTATCTAACGAATCGGCACCGAGATCATTGGTGAAGCTGGAGGTCTCGCTCACTTCTCCTTCACTTACTCCGAGCTTATCTACAATGATAGCGGTTACTTTATTCTTAATATCAGACATTGCAGGTGTTTTAGGTTTCAAAAATTACGGTGCAAAGAAAAATATTTCTCTGCGATATATCCAAATTTGTTGGAAAGAATGTGTCAGTAGTAGACTGCTACCTCGTCCAGCGGTTTGCGATCGATATCAGGTACTTGCACTTCATCGGCCGGATAACCCACTGGAATCAGCAGGAATGGACGCTCATTGGAAGGGCGGTCTAGCAGTTGGGTTAAAAACTTCATTGGGCTCGGTGTATGCGTCAAAGCTACCAAGCCTGCCCGGTGAATGGCACTCAGCAAAAAGCCCGAAGCAAGGCCCACCGACTCGGTTACGTAGTAATTCAGTTTCTTTTCCTCTTCTACCATTTCATATGCCCGTTTGAACACAATTATCAGCCAGGGAGCTATTTCGAGAAAAGGCTTGTGGTGATCAGTACCCAAATCCCGCAAATCATTCAACCATTCATCGCTCATCCGGCCATGGTAGTTTTCAAATTCTTCTTTTTCTGCGGCCACCCGAATCTTGCTTTTCATTTCGGCATTGGATACAGCACAAAACGTCCAAGGCTGCTTGTTGGCTCCTGAAGGAGCGGTAGAAGCAGATCGGATCAAGTTATCGATCACTTCTTTGGGTACGGGACGATCAGAAAAATCGCGAACCGACCTTCGTTGGTCTATCCAATCAAAATGCGCTTGTGTTCGCCGGATCATTTCATCCGGTTCATAAGTTTCCCGATTGTAGGGAATGAATCCGTCGGCCTTTGCCATAGCAACAGGTTTGATAAGAATAACTGTGTGAATGCACTACGAATCTACGGCAATTGACTGGCTTGCGTTACTTTTGGCGCATGTCAAAACACCGATTGGCCCTCTTTGCTTCAGGAACCGGAAGTAATGTTGCCCAAATTGTGACCTACTTCCAAAACCACACTTCCATCGAAGTAGGACTCATTGTAGCCAGCAAATCCACTGCAGGGGTTTTGAACATTGCACAAGCACAAGGCATTGATTCCATCGTGCTTCAACGGACGGAATTTTATGAAAATGAGTCCATTCTCCTTGACTTGAAGGAGCGCCACATCAATTTTATCGTGTTGGCTGGCTTTCTTTGGTTGGTGCCGGGTTATCTGGTAAAAGCTTACAAGAATCGGATGGTCAACATTCATCCTGCTTTGCTTCCCAAGTTTGGAGGTAAAGGCATGTATGGCATGCATGTGCACCGGGCGGTGATAGCCGCCGGAGAAACCGAAAGTGGTCCTACCGTCCACCTGGTTAATGAAGTGTATGATGATGGAGCCATTCTTTTTCAAGAACGCTGCCCGGTTTTGCCCGACGATCAACCGGAAGACCTGGCCCGCCGGGTACTTGCATTGGAGCACCGCCATTTTGCCCCTACCATCGAGCGGTATCTACTTTCCTTAGGTCAATCTTAAGCGACTTTTTCTCCTGTAGCCGGCATTTCACCGATTGGCCTCGGTATTTTACCGTTTTTGACAAATTCGACAAAAATTCATTCCCTTTTGAGAACAGATTGAAACAAGAGTATCTACCTTCGCGCGCCATTTTTAAATAACGCGATTGAGATGCTCAGTTTTGATCTGAAAGATTTAAAAGAAATAGGAACTGCAACCATGGTATTGTTTGCCGTGATTGACATCATTGGTTCCATTCCGCTCATCATTGAATTGAAGCAAAAAGCGGGTGTAATTGAAGCGAAAAAGGCCAGTTTGGTTTCGCTCTTTCTTATGATCGGTTTTCTGTTTGTTGGGGAGTCGATCTTACTTCTGATCGGTATCGATGTGGCTTCTTTTGCCATCGCCGGTTCGTTCATCTTATTCTTCCTGGCATTGGAAATGGTGCTGGGCATTAAGCTCTACAAAGACAACATGCCTCAAACGGCTTCCATCGTTCCACTGGCTTTTCCCATCATTGCTGGTGCCGGATCAATGACTTCGCTGCTCTCGCTGCGGGCGGAATTTGCTTCGCAAAACATTGTGGTAGCCATTGTGATCAACATCATAGTAGTTTACCTCACGCTGCGGCTTACCAACCGCATTGAGCGCATTCTCGGACCCACCGGAATCGCCATTATCCGAAAAGTGTTCGGCATCATTTTGTTGGCCATTGCGGTGAAGCTTTTTAAAACCAACGTTAGTATTGGGCTGTAAAGCTTTCTGCATTAAACGCGGTTTTCGCTAATTTTACCCGCTATCTAATGGGACTCAAAGCCGCTCTTAGCAAACCTTTTGCCGCCCACGTGGTGCGCAAGCTCGACAAATGGCGCAGCGATGGTGTTGCAGCTCAAGAGGCGGTTTTTCAACACTTGGTACAAACCGGAAAAGGTACTCAGTTTGGTGCGGAGCATTTTTTCGACCGCATTCATACTTATTCGGATTTTCGGAAAAATGTGCCGTTGCGCACTTACGAAGATTTTGAGCCTTACGTAGAGCGCATCATGCAAGGTGAAAAGGATGTGCTTTGGAAAGGTCGCCCCCTCTATTGGTCGAAGACTTCGGGTACCACCTCGGGGGTAAAGTACATTCCTATCTCCAAAGAGAGCATTCACAACCACCTGGACTCGGCTCGGAATGCCCTTTTGTGCTACGTTCACGAAACAGGCAACACGGGCTTTATCGATGGTAAAATGATTTTCTTGCAGGGGAGTCCTACCTTGAGCAAGCAAGGTGGAATTGATACCGGTCGACTTTCCGGCATTGTGGCACACCACGTGCCCGGCTATCTGCAACGCAATCGAATGCCTTCGTTTGCTACCAATTGCATGGAAGATTGGGAGGAAAAAGTGAGTGCTGTAGTGAAGGAAACGCTGCCACAACCCATGTCGCTCATTAGTGGCATTCCCTCGTGGGTACAAATGTATTTCGAGCGCCTCATCGAAGTTTCGGGTAAAGCCAACGTTGGAGAGGTATTTCCCGATTTTTCTCTGTTTGTATACGGTGGTGTGAATTTTGATCCTTACCGAAGCATCTTTGATCGCCTGATCGGCCGGCCGGTCGATACGATTGAGACTTATCCGGCCTCGGAAGGATTCATTGCTTTTCAGGATTCGCAAAAAGAGGACGGCTTGTTGCTCACCGCCAAAGCGGGTATATTCTACGAGTTTGTTCCGGCTGATGAGATCGGCAAAACCAATCCTACGCGCTTGTCGCTCAGCGAAGTGGAGCTGGGCGTTAACTACGCCATTGTGCTCAACACCAATGCCGGTCTTTGGGGCTATGTGATCGGAGATACCGTGCGCTTCGTTTCCAAAGACCCTTATCGCTTAAAAGTGACGGGACGCACCAAGCACTTTATTTCTGCCTTTGGCGAACACGTGATTGGCGAAGAAGTAGACCGGGCCATGCGAAAAGTACAGGAGCAATTTGGAGGAAGGGTCCGGGAATTTCATGTGGCTCCTCAGGTAACTCCTGAGGAAGGAAATTTACCATTTCATGAATGGCTGGTAGAGTTTGAACAGCTTCCCCAGGATTTGGACGCCTTTTCGGCCGCTCTCGATCGCGAAATGGTGGATCAAAACATCTATTACAAAGACCTGATCGATGGGAATATCCTCCGGCCCTTAAAATTGAGCCTCATCCAACAAGAAGGCTTTGTGCAAATGATGAAAAGTCGCGGCAAGCTCGGAGGACAAAACAAAGTGCCCCGCCTGGCAAACGACCGTTCCGTGGCTGATGTTTTGCTTCAGTGGGCAAAGTCTTAAATGCGAAGTATTTTCCTTTGATATGGTTTAGTAAAGTGAGGTGATAAAGCCTATCGAAAAGCCAAGTGCACTGCCGGAATCGGCCCAAAAATCCTTTTTATCCCACACCTGACCCTGAATGAAGTCCAAAGAAATGGCGCTTTTTTCGGTGAGGTAATACTCTAATCCCAGGGTGGCGCGACTCGTAAAGGTTCGGCTTCTTCCTTGTTCGAGGTTAACGACATTGTTGTTTTGCACAAACTCGGGGAAATTGTAATACTTGAATCCACCTTGCACCATGATGAACATCCGGTATTTTTTGTCCCCAAAGCGGTAGCCGGGCCCCAACAACAGGTCGGTGAAAGCGGCCGTTCCTTTTATTACGTTAGTCAGATTGTTCTCTGGCTCCAACGTGTAATCCGCATCGTACTTATCATAGTTTACCCTCAGAAAGAGGTCGTTGTTGTTGCGGAGACGAAGTTCAATGGAAGATTTAATAAGCACACTACCACTGAGAACAGAAGCACTGTTGAACAGGTATCCAATTTCCAAGGATGGCAGAAACACTTGATTCCCAATTTTTGGTGGTGGCTTCGGCTCCTCCTCCTGCGCATTCGCTGAAAAGCAAACAAGGAGGAAGAAAAGCACGATCAAACGGGTAAGCATGAAAATAAAATTTGCGGTTAAATGCCTTTTAAAAATAAATCGTTCGGTAAAATGGTCTAAACGAACGCAATGGATTACTCTTTGCCTTTCAAAAGGCGATCGATGGCGTAGTAGCCAGACATGATGGAACCGGGTACGCCTTGTTGCCGGTAAATGTCATTGGCTCCGCCAGAGAAGTAAATCTTTTTTTCAAGGGATCGGTTCAAGTCTTCTAAAGTAGATTGGCTGACCCAACTGCTGGTCCACGAACCCAGTGTAAATTCCTGCCTGCCCCAATCCTGAAAAAGGTATTCACCCAAATAGGTTTTGGAAGCTCTTCCATCAAAAATTTGATCCAGTTCTTTCAAAACAGCCGAAACGATGGCTTCTTCGGAACCGAGCTCGTAATAAGCTTCGGTTGAACTTCCGGTAGACAACAGCCCGAGGACGTTTTCTTTGGTATCTTTTTGAAAGGCCACATCATGATAATCCTTGGTACCGGTCTTGGTTTTGCACGAGATGACATCAGGATAAAACTTTTCTGAAAATTTCATCGCCAGTTTGAATCCAGGCAAGAACTGGATTGATTCTATGGCCTTTTGCTTGTCTTTGTCCAATGTGGGAGTGAATTGAATGTAGCCCGATTTCAACACCCCGATCGATACGGTGAGCAATACCTTATCGGCCGCTATTGTTTCGCCATTTTTCAACACCACTTTCACCTTCTCGCCGGTGTAATCAAGTGCTTTTACGGGTGTATTGAACCTGATTTTGTGCTTCACCTGTTGCGCAAAATTCTGATCCAGAAAGTCGTACCAGCTGATGTATTTGAACTTGTATTCGGGGAAGCCATTAAAGTACTTGTCCGTCTTTGATTTGGGAATCGCTTTGTAATGTTTGCCATCCCAACTGTAGCTGGAATCGAGTTGGTAGGGAATCAGCACTTCTTCCACTTCATTTCCCGGTTTGCCTTTGAGTCGGTTTAGAATTTGAGGTAGGTTGTGAATCCATTCAGCGCCCAGGTCAATTGGAAAGTCGGCAAATCCTTCTGCCTTTTTTAACCGGCCTCCGTAGCGGTCTGTTGCTTCGATGATTTCATAATCAATGTTGTTTTTTTCAAGAATGTTGGCAGCTGCTAAACCAGAGGCTCCCGCTCCGACAACAATCACTTTACCTGAAAAACGGTATGCTTCGTCGAGGGCGGTTTTTTCGGGCAATTTATCAAAGGCTTTTGATCCCCAATCCCACATGCTACAACCTGAGAACAGGGCGATGATTAAGAATAGTGTGATCTTTCCTAAGGTTCTGTAAAACTTGTTCATATCCCATCGAAATTTGAAATGCATTGAATCCAAGGGAATTTTTAGCCCACTTTTACCCTGGATCAAATGCTTTATTAGCTCGGTAATATTACAATGACCGAAAAGCTAAAGGTTGTCCAATCAGGACATTATCAAATCGGGATGCCCACTTTTACAGGAAGGAAAGTTTCCATAGACTGGTAAGAATCGCCAGCATACCATTCAATGTAGTTCGTCATTCGGGGCACTATTCCGTCTTTGTGGAGTCGGGAATAAGCCAAAGCGTGCCACACCTCGTAAGGATAATCCTCAAGGTGGGCAGTATCGAAAGTGGCATATTCTCCTTCCAGAGCCATCTCCTGATGGGGCAATTGGTAAGACCGGGACGCTTTCGGATTTAGTGCCAAAAAGTAGCGGCTTTCGGAAAGTTGACACAATTCGGGGTCTTCTTCCCACAACAACACCCAATGGTCTACTTTTAAATCGAGCTGATGGATGACAGCTTTTATCTTGGAAAAATGTTCGTCTTCGGAAATGCTGGTGTCAAAAACAATTTTGAAGGCATCGAGCGGTGATTCTTTGAAAGATTCAACGGAATACTCTAACTGCGCTAAGTTCACCTCTTCGACCTTGTGCTTTTCAGAGTAGTTTTTTCGAAAAGCCGAAGGAGATTGCTGGTAGTACTTTTTGAAGGCTTTGCTGTAAGCCGCTGTGGATTCATAACCAGAGAGCAGTGCAATGTCAAAAATGCTGATGGTGGTGTAAATCAGGTACTCCGCAGAAGATTGCATGCGCATTTTGTTGCTGTAGCGCTTGATCGATTCTCCTTTCAGGGTGGTAAACAACCGGTTGGCGTGTCGATAGGAATAATAAGAATTGTCAGCAACCGTGTCAGGCGTCACCTTGTCTGCGTCATTTCGCAAATGTTCTTCCAGCTGATCAATTCTTTTTTTAGAAGGATTTTCGCCCAATGTTGCTCCCTATTTAGTTCGAATGTGCTTTCAAATAAACCAAAAGCAGCCTTTCCTTCGTTTATTCACTTCAAGGTCTTCTTCCAAAGATAAATCCTTGATTGGTTTGGTTCACTTCTTTTGAAGTTCAACCAGAACCATTGGAACATTCTACAGAACAGTACATTCTTCGTTCAATCGCCTACTTTTGGCCTCTTCTTTGTTCCGCTCTATTCCTAACACATTTTTCGATGATGCGTATTCTCTCGTTGTTAGCTTGTTGTCTGCCTTTGTGGAGCTGGGCTCAAATCGAGTTTCAAACCACTTCACACGATTTTGGTGAGTTGGGGGCTCATGCCGAACGCTTTGTAGATTTACCACTCATCAACAATGGAGAAAAGTCGATTTACATCCTTAGAGCAGGTACTGACCGGGAATGGATCATCAAGTTTTCCAACAAAAAGCTGGAACCTGGAAAAGAAGAGTTTATCCGGATTCAATACCAGCCCATGAAATTGGGTAGTTTTAAAAAGACCATTCCCCTCTACCTCAGCGATCGGGCCGAACCGATTACCCTTACCATCAAAGGAAAAATCACTTCCCTTGCCGGTGCCGACAGTCCTTGTCCCGATTTTTCTCAAACCCAACAGGCCCGTTTGCCAGAGCTTACCCTCGAATTAAAAGTGATCGATGCTCAATCAAAAAAGCCGATTGAAAAGGCACAGGTCTTGTTGCTACGAAACGGTTTTGAGCAGGACCGAAACTTCACCGACCGCAATGGAACTACTACCCCAAAGATTCCCCTGGGCCTGTATTATGTAGTGACTTCAGCAAAAAACTATGAGACCAGCGAATTGGCGGCATTTTTCAACCCCAGTGAGCGAAGGTTGATCGTAGAACTTGTGCGCTTGGAACCAGAGGAAATACCCGTAGAAGAATTACCTCCTCCAGTTGTAGCCCAAGAACCAGATCCTGAGCCTAAGCCAGCGCCTACACCCGTTCCAGATTCTGAGCCCGAACCAGTGGAAGTAGTCTTAAATCCAGACAGTTTGCCTTTCACTTTAGACCATTTTGCCCCCAACAATGTGGTTTTTCTGATCGATGCTTCTTACTCGATGCGCAAAGAGGGTCGCATGGATTTGCTCAAGGCCTCCATGATCGAACTACTGGAATTGTTGCGGCCCGAAGATCGCTTGTGCATTGTGACTTATGCTTCGCAATCAAAAGTGGTTTTGCCCTCCGTTCATCCATTGAACAAAGACAGCATTGTACGCGTGATTCAAAGTTTACAGGCGGGAGGAAACACTGCCGGAGATCAAGGCATGCTTACCGCCTTTGAGCAAGCCAAAAGCAACTTTATACCCAATGGAAATAATCAAATCATTGTAGCCACCGATGGAAAATTCACGGTGAGCAAACAACGCGGTGGAGTAGCCCATACCCTCAAAACCAATGAATCGAGTGGTATTGCTGTTTCCGTGGTTGGTATAAAAAATACCCGTCCTACCGAAGAATCGATGCAGCAGGTCGCTAAGCTTGGCCAGGGACATTACCTGAAAATCCATTCTTACGAACATGCTCAGGCGGTATTGGTAGAAGAAATTCGAAACAACTCTTTCCGCAGGTAAGCTTCGGGAAAGCTCCTATCTTTGCGGGCTGTTTCGGTTTGTGATGCGCCCCCTCATTTTCCTACTGCTGCTTTTTATTTATGGCCAATCGAGCCATGGGCAAAACCTTGTTCCCAATTCAGGTTTTGAAGATTTGGGAGTTTTACTTTGCTATCCGGCTTATCCTGCAGATTTCAATCGCGGCATGCCTTCCTGGACCACACCCACCACCGGTTCGCCCGATGTGATCAGCATGCGGGTGAACAAAAGCTGCAAAACCCATCCTTACAACCACACCAATTCGCTGGTGCCCCACAATGGAAAATCCATGGTAGGACTATCGGTGTATACCAACAAAGAGTCGAGAGAGTATTTGCAGTGTCAATTGAAAGAACCATTGGAAATTGGTGCCAAATACGAAGTTTCACTTTGGATGGCCCGCCAATATTCGGCTACGGTGGCTACCGGCAGTTTTGGAGCTCACTTTTCTTCAAAACCTCCACTTCGTAAAGACACTTCTACCCTCTATTTTCAGCCCACAGTACAGTTCGACCGGAGCATTGAAAGCTACAGCCTTTGGGTGGAGGTGAAAACCGAATTTACGGCGATCGAAGCAGCTCAATTTCTCACCTTGGGCAATTTTCAGAATAACGCCAATACCCCCACAAAAAGCACTCGAAAAGGAAATTACGATTGGGGATATGTTTATATCGATGATATCTCACTCATCAAACTGGCCGCTGCTCCACCCGATATGCCGATCCTTCCAGAAATGGTGAACGTGTATTTCGACCTGTGGAGCGATGAGGTACCTGATACCGCTTATACGGCATTGGAGAACTTTTTTGAGAAAATGATCCAAAATCCTGCCACTAAACTCGAAATTACCGGCCATACCGATATTCAGGGAACAGACATTCAAAACGATAAGTTGGCGCTACAACGCGCACAGGCGGTAGCGCGTTGGTTTGAGGAAAAAGGCATTTCCAACACCCGTATTGAATGCACGGGAATGGGGAGCAAATCCCCGGCTTACGAAAACACTACCGACCTTGGCAGACAACTCAACCGAAGGGTAGAAGTCGTGTTGATTTATCTGTAAAATAGTTTGCAGCCAAATCGTACCTTTGAGGCCTTGAAAACGACCGAAAAACGCCACATTGCCATACTTGGTTGCACTGAATCTATTGGGATTCAGGCGCTGGAAGTTATCGAAGAGCAGTCCAACACTTTGGCTGTGGAATTGCTGACGGCGAATACCAATTATGAACTGCTCATTGAGCAGGCGTTGAAGTTCAAGCCCAATGCGGTGGTCATTGCCGATAAATCTTATTTCAAGACCGTACAAGACGTTCTTTGGCCCAACGATATCAAAGTTTTTGCCGGAGAAGAAGCCATCGTACAAGCTGTTGAGATGGAAAACATCAACCTGGTATTGACTGCTTTAGGGGGTTATTCGGGTTTAAAATCAACTTTAGCGGCTATTGAGGCTAAAAAAGCGGTTGCACTGGCCAATAAAGAAACCTTGGCCGTTGCAGGTGAATTGGTTACCAGGCTTGCCGCAAAAAATGGTGTTCCCGTTTTTCCGATAGATATGGAGCATTCAGCCATTTTTCAGTGCTTGGCTGGTGAATTTCAAAATCCAATTGAAAAGGTAATTCTTACTGCTTCAGGAGGTCCCTTTCGGGGAAAAGACCGCGCGTTTTTGGCCTCGACTACTAAAACCCATGCTTTGAAACATGCAAATAGAAGCACAGCAAAGGTTACCGTTGATTCGGCCAGTTTGATGAACAAAGGTCTGGAAGTAATTGAAGCCAAATGGTTATTCAATTTGAAGCCGGAGCAGGTGGATGTCATCGTGCACCCACAATCCATTATTCATAGTATGGTGCAGTTCGAAGATGGGTCGATGAAGGCGCAAATGGGACTTTCCAACCTGAAATTACCGATCCAATATGCATTGGGTTATCCCAACCGCTTGAAGAATAATTTCCCAAGATTCGACTTTATAAATTATCCCAACCTCACTTTTGAGGCTCCCGATACCGATACCTTTCGCAACCTGACTTTGGCTTTTGAATCCCTCAACAAAGGAGGAAATACACCTTGTGTGCTCAATGCGGCCAATGAAATTGCTGTAGATGCGTTTTTGAAAGATCAAATCGGATTTTTAGAAATGTCTGACCTGATCGAAACGTGCCTCCAAAAAGTACATTTTGTGGCACAGCCCGATTACGATGATTACGTACAAACCGATCAGGCCTCCCGACAACTTGCCCGGGATTTCCTCTAAGCCCATTCCACTGACAACCAACCATGGAAACCTTTTTCGTAAAAGCCGCTCAACTGCTTGCCAGTCTCTCCATTTTGATTGTACTCCATGAAATGGGGCACTTTTTGGCCGCCCGATACTTCGGTATTCGGGTAGAGAAGTTTTACTTGTTTTTCAATCCGAAATTCTCCCTCTTCAAAATCAAGCGGGGCGATACTGAGTTTGGAATCGGTTGGCTCCCACTTGGTGGCTACGTCAAGATTTCGGGAATGATTGACGAAAGCATGGACAAAGAGGCCATGAAAGAACCTCCAAAGGATTATGAATTTCGCTCCAAACCTGCCTGGCAACGATTGATTGTCATGGTTGGTGGCGTAGTAGTCAACCTGATTTTGGGCTTCCTCATTTTCATTATGATCATGGGAGTTTGGGGCAAAGACCGTCTACCACTGGAAAACATGAGTTATGGTGTACACTGCGATTCGTTGATGTACGACTACGGTTTTCAAGAAGGCGATCAAATCCTGGGCTTGGAAGGTCGACCAGAGATCCGCTACATGAGCGAAGTCACCAAAGAGATTCTCATTCACGATGCCCGGACCATCCACCTAAAACGAGCCGGTGAAGAAATGCACATCGAATTACCGGCAGATGTGCATTTGGCCTTGTTGGAAAAAGAAGTGAAATCGATGTTTTCTCCTCGATTCCCCTTTGTGATCGATTCCATCATCCCCAACCAACTCGCAGATTCTGCGGGAATGTTGAAAGGTGATAGCTTAGTAGCCATCAACAACATTACAGTAAATTATTTCTTTGATGCCACCCGGCAACTGGGCAAGAACAAAGGGAATACCGTAGACATCACCGTCATTCGCGATGGAGCGGAACTGGTGTTGCCCGTAAAAGTCTCAGAAGCAGGAAAGATTGGTGTTGCTCCAAAAGGAGCCAGCAACTACCTAAAATTGGAACACATCGATTACTCACTGGCTGAATCCATTCCTGCCGGAACCGATGAGGCCATTAAAACCCTCACCGGATACATTTCTTCTATGAAACTGCTCTTTTCTAAGGAAGGAGCCAGTCAAATTGGAGGATTTGGAGCCATTGGAGGATTGTTTCCATCAGAATGGATCTGGTCGGAATTCTGGCGACTCACCGCCTTCCTTTCTCTGGTATTGGCTTTTATGAACATTCTTCCCATTCCAGCGCTCGATGGTGGCCATGTGATGTTTCTGATGTACGAAATGATCAGCGGCCGCAAACCCGGCGAAAAATTCATGGAATACGCACAAATAGCAGGTATGATTCTCCTGTTTGGCTTGTTGCTCTACGCCAACGGAAACGACCTTTTCAGGAGTTTGAAGTAAGTGCTTTTCAACAGGGGAGGTTTAACAAGAACCCTGATCTCATTCATTTACAAGCCTTATTTGAAGCTACTTTAGCTTCATGTACGTCCTTGATTTTTTCGCGCGGAAAACCGTTGTCACCTTCTTTTTTTGCTTGACGGCTGTTTTCGCATGGTCGCAAGAAACTTCCCGTAGTGTTCCAATCTCCAATGGAGTATTGGATTCTGTTTCACTGGATCCTGCCGTAGATCGGCCTACCTTGATGTTGATTCCTTTTGCACCAAGAATGTATCGATCAGATGTAGATCGTGACGTTGCCGAAGCTTCTCAATTGAACTTTCAACAAATTCGGGGATTCTTCCGCTTAGGGCTGGACAATGCCCTTTATATCGAAGCGGATAAAACGATGCAGACCGTTCGGATGCATGCCGATGATCCCGACATCAACCGCGATCTCTATTACATTTACAAGTCGATCAACTACGATTTTGTACCGGTTCCAGCGCCTGAGCCCGACCCTTCTGAAACCAAAGGTGTAAAAGGTTTGGTCCATCGAATCAAACCCAAAGAACCAGCTCCTCAAGAAGGGGGTACCACCTTAGAAAACGGACAAATTCAAACCACCCCCGATGAGGTAGAACGCTACATGAAGACCAAAGTGGTCAATCCCAACATGTTCGATTTTCTCGGTGAAAAATACCAGGCCGATTACTACCTCTTTATCAATGAACTCGATCTGCTCAATGCGGCCAACGATTACCGCGATTTTGAATCGGACAACTTTTCACGCTACATCAAAGTGCATTACACCATTTTTGATGCGGATGGAGCAGTTGTGGCCAGCAATACTACCGGAGTCTACTTTTCGTCGATAGAAAACGACCTTCGCGAAATCATTACTGCCCATTTTCCCAAATTGGCTGCATTAGTGATTCAAGAGGTTCCACAACCCATATTAGCAGTAGATCCTGAAGCGCCCTAAGCTAAAAAGGCAGCTTCTCTAGATCGACATTTCCTCCGGAGAGGATGATGCCTACCTTTTTTCCGGCAAACTGATCGGGATGTTTCAAAACGGCCGCTAAAGGAATAGCACAAGAAGGTTCCACAATGATTTTCATGCGCTCCCAAATGAGCCGCATGGCAGCAATCATTTCATCATCGTTTACCAACAAAATCTCAGCAACCAGTTCTTGAAGAATTGGAAAATTTCTGGTGCCCAAGCTGGTCAACAGTCCATCGGCCAAAGTATTTGGATTGACGGAAGGAATGATTTTTCCGGCTTTCAGTGACCGGTAAGCATCATCTGCACCTGAAGGTTCTGCAGCAATTACTGTTGTTCCTTCCGAATAATACTTGGTAACTAAAGCAGTACCGCCCAACAATCCACCACCTCCAACGGGTGCCATTATGATGTCGAGTTTCGGACTGTCTTCGATCAACTCTTTGGCGGCAGTAGCTTGTCCACCAATTACATCGTAATTGTCATAGGCATGCACGAAGGTAGCTCCTGTGTCAGCTACGACTGCCTCCAAAGTAGTTTCCCGTGCAATGAGTGTTGGTGCGCAATAAGTGATGGAAGCACCGTATCCGGCAATGGCTTTCTTTTTGATCTCCGGTGCAGATTCTGGCACTACAATATAGGCTGGAACTCCTGCCGTACGTGCCGCAAGTGCAACTGCTTGCCCATGGTTGCCGGAAGAATGGGTTGCAATTCCTTTGGAGCGTTCTTCTTCTGATAAAGACAACAGTGCATTAGAAGCTCCCCTGAACTTAAAGGCTCCTACTTTTTGAAAGTTTTCGCATTTAAAAAAGAGCGTTGCACCCGAAATTCGATTCAGCGTTTCAGAAGTGAGCACCGGAGTACGGTGAACGACTCCATTCAGCCGATCAGCAATGTTTTCAAGGTCTTCCCGATTAGGCACCCGATTTAATGACATGAAATTCTATTGATTGACATCAACAACAATGCGCCCATCCCGGTTGGCCAATTCCCAGGCCGTGAAAAACACCAGCTTCGCAATTACTTCCAACTTATCAAATTGAATCTTTTCTACTGTATCGGTGGGCCTGTGGTAATCCTCATGGGTTCCACTGAAGTAGAAAATGACCGGAATGTTGTGACGGGCAAAATTGTAATGGTCCGACCGGTAGTAGAAACGCTCAGGATCATCTTCCCGATTGTAGGTATAATCCAGGTCGATTCCAACATAGGTGGAGTTGGCATTTTCACTGATCTGGTGCAATTCGGTACTCAATCGATCAGAGCCAATTATATAAATGTAATCTCCATTGTCGTGCTTGGGATCTATCCGACCTACCATGTCGATGTTTAGGTCAGCAATTGTGTTTTCAAGGGGATAAACCGGATGATCCGAATAATAGCGCGATCCCAAGAGTCCTTTCTCTTCTCCAGCCACGGTCATAAACAGGATGCTTCTTCTCGGACCATGACCTGATTGAGCCGCTTTCATAAAAGCTTCCGCCAATTCCAATACTGCTACCGTACCCGACCCATCATCATCTGCTCCATTGTTGATATCATCTCCTTTGCGACCAATGTGATCGTAATGTGCAGTGATCACTAATACCTGATCTTTAAGGTCCGATCCTTCTAAGAAGCCAAGTACATTCTCCGAGATAACGTTCTCAAACTTTCGCTGGTGGTTGATTTTAAATTCAATCTCCAAATCTTCCGAAAGGGGAACTCCTTTTTTCTCCATCTTCTTGCGAAGCTTTGCTATTGAGCGTTTGTTGGTTTTCAACAACTCATCGGCCATGCTTTCTGAGATGTAGAGCACAGGAAATTTTTTCTCTTTCAGGTCACTTGCCAATCCCATCGATGGCCGGCTCAACCATTGCCGCAAACGGCCCATGTTTCGGTTAAAGTCCGGGCTAACCACCAATAAAGCTTTTGCATTGCGTTTGGAAGCAGCTTCTGCCTTCCTGTGGGTTTGATAAAACCAGTCGGAAGCTTCGATGGAATTCGAAACATAAGAGGTACCGTCTTTGCTGTAAGGTTCACCGGCAAGCACCATGACTATTTGGCCACTTAGGTCTTCTTCTGCATAATCGTTCCAGGTATTGGTATCAATACCGTATCCTCGAAAGGCAATCTGATTGGCTTCAATCGTATATTGATTGGTATCGCGAAAGAAGTAGTAAAAGTCTTCGAAAAGGTTGTAATTCCGATTCCGGGTAGCCATCGATAAGCCTTCGGGCAACCATTTGATCAAGGGGAAATGTTGGTAGTAAGTTCCGGTTTCAGAAGGCTTAAATCCCAATTGTTTAAAATGATCAGAGATGTATGCGGCCGCCTTTTTCTGTCCTGGTTCGCCGGTTTCGCGACCTTCAAACTCATCAGAAGCCAACACATGGAGGTGCTTACTGAGGTCGGCTGCATTGACGTACTGTGAAAATTGGAGAGCAACCGAATCTTTCTTGGGAGGGCTTTCGGTACCACCCGCCAACACTTGCCCAGCGAAAAAAAGAAAAGAGAGGAGGTAAAAAAACTTCATACAAATCAGCAATTTTCTGCCCCCAGAGCAATTTTTTCTACCCTCCGTTGATGACGACCGCCTTCAAATTCATGCTTTAAAAAGGTATCTACAATGGTTTCCGCTACTTCGGGTTCGATGTATCGAGCGGGCAGGGCTAATATGTTGGCGTTGTTGTGTAAACGCGCCATTTCTGCAATTTCAGGGGTCCAACACAGGGCCGATCGAACACCTTGATGTTTGTTGGCCGCCATGTTAATGCCATTGCCGCTTCCACACATTAGTATACCTAAGGTTACTTCTCCAGACTCAACGGCACTGGCCACCGGATGCGCATAGTCGGGATAATCGGTTGAAGCTTCTGAATCAGTTCCATGATCCTGAATCTGGTGTCCGGCGGCTCTAAGTTTTGCTACAATGCGTTCTTTGAGGGGAAAACCGGCATGGTCACTTCCCATTGCAATTTTCATAAGCGGTGTGGTGCTACATTAATTGTTCAACAAAGTTAGCCCGATTCCTACAGTGAACAAATCCTCAGAAAATAAGCGGTCGTGAGCAATATTTCAACATTGGTGGTGTTAATTGTGGATAATCGTTGGGGAAAACTCCACAATAAAAATGTTTGCAGGTCTGCACCAAAAGTTTCAATTATTGAAATCTTCGAGGCTTGCAATTTTTTTGCTTGAGAGTTTGGGAAAAATAACGAACAGGATTTGAACAGGTCTTATCTTTGCAAACCCGGAATTTTATCCGGTGAAAACGTTATGAACAACTTGTTTATAACTGCTGTTACCCCTCTTTCCACTAACAATTCAGCACAACAACTCGTTGATAAGGTGTTGACCAATTCTGAATATTGATACACACAAGCGATTCAAAGACAATCTATACACAGTATCAACAGGATAATAACAATAATAATACCTTTAAATATATTCTATAGATATATAAACCGTTAGTAACAATGGTTAAAAGAGTTCTTCTTTTCATAGGTGTTTGGTGTTGTATGACACTTGCGGGCTGGTCGCAAAACGACATCAATCCAAACGGGCTGAATACCTTCTATCATCCCAATGGTGAGGTGAGCAGTGAAGGCTATATGAAAAACGGCAAGCCTGAAGGTTATTGGAAAACCTATTTTGAAACGGGCGTCCTGAAAAGCGAAGGTAATCGCAAAAATCACTTATTGGACAGCACCTGGAAGTTTTACACCGAAGAGGGGGTTTTGCAAAAAGAAATCACTTATCAGGAAGATAAGCGCAACGGCTTCACCAGCACTTTCTCTACCGAAGGGTTCCTTATCGCTAAAGAAAATTTCAAAAACGATCAAAAGCACGGAGAGAGTTCCAGCTATTTCCCAAATGGGGGAGTGCGTAAAACGACTCCCTACGAGGAAGGTCGCCGGCAAGGCACCGGTTATGAATATGGTAAAGATGGGAGAGTGATCAGCATTTTTACTTTTGAAAACAACTATCTACGCCAGCGCCAGGAGATTAACCGCAAGGACCGCCGGGGTAAAAAAACTGGGAAGTGGGTTGAGTTTTATGAGAATGGTGTGGTTTCGCTGGAAGGATACTACCGGGACGGAAAACGCAACGGTTATTTCCGGGAATACGATCGGAAAGGTGTGATGGTGAGCACCACCAAGTGGCGTGACGATGAGGTGGTAACTGATGCGGAAGAGCTCATTAGCCTCGATATTCGAAAAGAATTTTATCCCGATGCCAAGGTGCGTTCCATTGGAAGTTTCAAAGACGGCATGCGCGAAGGAGTCACCCGCTACTACGACAAAGAAGGGGCCATCTCTAATTCAAAAATTTACCGGAAAGGCGTTTTGCTGGGCATGGGCATCGTAGATGAAGGTGGAATCCGGCAGGGAGCCTGGGAAGAATACTATTCGGACGGCAGTTTGCGTGCAGAAGGCGAATACAAGGACGGACAAAAGATCGGCCAATGGATTTTCTATTTCCAGAGTGGAAAAATTGCTCAAAAAGGAAAATACATCAGCGGTGAGCGTCCACACGATACCTGGACCTGGTATTACGAAAGTGGTCAGGTGAGGCGAGAAGAAAATTATTACCGCGGTTTGGAAGATGGTCGCACGGTAGAGTACAGCGACAGCGGTACGGTACTTACCGAAGGCGAATACATTGAAGGACTACGCACTGGCGAATGGATTATTGATGTGGGCGATCACCGGGAAGAAGGAAAATACGTTGATGGAGAACGCGATGGAGAGTGGTTGCACTACTACAAAAACGGCAAACTCAACTTCAAAGGATCCTATGTTGCCGGGATGGCGGAAGGAAAACACACCTACTATCACGAAAACGGTCAAAAAAGCCTAGAAGGAAAATACGCCAGTGGTATGAAAGAAGGCGACTGGAAACGCTACAACGAGGACGGTACCGTGTTGATCGAAATTCTCTACAAAGACGGAGAAGAGAAGCGGGTGAATGGAGTGAAAGTAAAAAATTATCAGCCGACTAAAAAGCTGGAAAGAAAGAGCGAGAAGGCCGAAAAAAAGGCGACAGCAAAGGCTGAAAAAGAAGGTTGACCCAACCAATTGAGCAGTTTGCGAGTTTCTTTGATAAGTACCTGTTCTCCCATTGTTACAAATTACCAACATCATCGAAACGCCTCAATATTCTCAAGAACGTTATCGCTTGTTATTTGAGCGAAATACGGCCGGTGTGTTCATTACCACTCCGGAGGGGGAGATCGTCGATTGTAACGACTCTTTTGCACGTTTCCTGGGATATGACGAGCGCAGTAACCTGCAAGATGTTAGAGCAGAGGAATTGTTCTTCGATCCATCGGATAGAAGTGTTTATCTGAGCAAGCTGCAGTCAGATGGCGTTTTGACCAACTTAGAAGTGCGTTTTAAAACCCTGCAGGGACAACAAGTGTGGGGTTTGGCCAATGTGCATGCCCTGCGCGAATCCGATTCTCAACAATTGTTGATTGAAGGCACGGTAATTGATATCACGGCTCGCAAACGTTCCGAAGTGATGATGGAACGCTCTTTGCGCGAAAAGGAAGCTCTTTTGAAAGAAGTGCACCACCGAGTAAAAAACAACCTGCAAGTGATTTCCAGCATTCTCAATTTGCAATCGGGCTACACCAAAGACCAGCCCACGCGTGAGATGTTGAGGGAAAGTCAGAATCGGGTTCGTTCCATGGCTTGGATTCATGAAAGCCTCTACCGCACCGAGAATGTTAGCAGTGTATCGTTCGATAAGTACTTGGAAAAACTAGGACAAAACCTGTTTTTATCTTACCGAACAAGCAACCAAAACGTTGAATTACGTTTCACTACAGACAGTGTTCAATTGGACCTCGATCGTGCGATTCCTTGCGCGTTGATGGTCAATGAATTAGTATCAAACTCTTTGAAATACGCCTTTCCTGACGATAAGGAAGGGGAAATAGAACTTGTGTTGAAAGCGAACGGCACACAAGTAGAATTGAGCGTTCGCGACAATGGCATCGGTTTGCCCATCTCCATCGATGTCGCTACTACCGATTCGTTAGGGTTACAATTGGTGAGCACCTTAGCGGATCAGATCAACGGTTCCCTTCAACTCGCCCGGGAAGGGGGCACACAGTTCACCGTAACATTCGAAATCCCATTCCAATAAACCCGGAGACTATGAAAGACGTTAAAATTCTGATCGTAGAAGACGAAAATATTGTAGCCAAAGACATTCAATATTCACTGGCACAACTCGGTTATGGAGTAGCAGGTATTGCTAACGATCCTGAAACTGCTCTTGAACTCGTGGCCACCACTTCACCTTCGCTGGTATTGATGGACATCCGCCTGAAAAATGGAGCCAGTGGAATTGAGACCGCCCAACTCATCCGCGAGAATTACGATATTCCACTGATTTACCTTACTGCTTACGCCGATGTGGATACCATTGAGCGCGCTAAGGTTACCCAGCCTTTTGGTTACATCACCAAGCCTTTTAGTGAAGTAGATCTGCAGACTTCTATCAAAATTGCCCTCTACAAGCACAGCAAAGAAATTGAGATGAAGGCCGAGCGCAACCGCCTCGAAGCCATCGTGGAAGGCAGTGCCCACCGCGATATGATTTTTGCCAAAACACACGCCCGTTTAGACAAGATCAAAACCGCTGATGTTTACTTCGTGGAAGCCTTGAAAGATTATGTGGTGATCCATACCCGGAACCAAAAACACACCTTGCATACCACCATGAAAGAGATCAGCTCTAAGCTGCCGGAAGTGGATTTTATGCGGGTTCACCGGTCATACATCGTGCGCCTCGATAAAATCGAACGCATCGAGAATCCCTACATCTACCTGGAAGATGAAATGGGAGTATTGCCCATTGGTGGTTCATACAAAGAGCAGCTGATCGAACGCTTGGTGTTGGTTTAATCCAACACCACCAGCGGATCGTGTTCGGTATAGGTACCGATCAGGTGAAAATCTAATCTTTTGTTGGGAATGTCGATGTTGGCAACCCGAATGCGTACTTCATCTCCCAATTGAATGAGTCGGCCGGTATTGTGGCCTACGATGCCGTGTTGTTGATCGTCGTAATAGTAGTAATCATCGCCTAAGTCGCGCAGACGTACCATGCCTTCGCACTTGTTTTGAGTGATCTCTACAAACAAGCCCCAATCCGTTACTCCGGAAACAATGCCGTCGAATTCCTGCCCTTTGCTGTCTTTCATAAACAGCACTTGAAAATACTTGGTCGAATCGCGCTCGGCTTCAGCCGCATTGCGTTCCCGGTCTGAGCTATGTTCACATTGATCTTCGAGGTAGGCCACATCTGCCGAAGCCTTTCCCCTTCCGTAATCGAACAGCAGGCGATGGGCCATCATGTCCGGATACCGTCGAATGGGTGATGTAAAGTGGCTGTAGTGGCGAAAAGCCAATCCGTAGTGACCGATGTTGTCGGTACTGTATTCGGCCTTGGCCATGGTTCGAATGGCCAGTGTTTCAATGGCGTTTTGTTCGGCTTTTCCCCTGATTTCTGCCAACAGTTGGTTCAGCGATTTGGAGATGGAACCGCCCTTGGCGTTGGTGAGTTTGTAGCCAAACTGGCGAATAAACTCCACAAAACTCACCACCTTATCAGGGTTGGGTTGGTCGTGGATGCGGTAGACAAAGGTTTTTACTTCGCCCTTCTCTTTCTTGGCTTTGCCAATGGATTCAGCTACTGTTCGGTTGGCCAGCAACATGAACTCTTCAATGAGTTTGTGGGCATCTTTTTGAACTTTGAAAAGAATTTCAGCGGGTTCACCGGCCTCGTTCAACCGAAACTTTACTTCCGTTTTTTCGAAGGCGATTGCTCCGTTGTTCATGCGTTTGTCCCGCAACTTTTTAGCCAGCTGATTGAGGGTCGATAAGGCCTCGTGTAACTCTCCTTTTTCGGCTTCCAAAATAGCTTGTACCTCGTTGTAGGTGAACCGACGATCGGAATGAATCACCGTTTTTACCACCCTACTGTCGTAAACATTGGCTTGTTCATCCAAGGTGAAAATCACCGAGTAGGTTAGTTTCGTCTCGTTGGGTCGCAGGCTACACAATTGATTCGATAGCACTTCGGGCAACATAGGAATTACCCGGTCTACCAGGTAAACGGAAGTGGCCCGGTCCAGTGCTTCTCTGTCGAGGTTGGATCCGGGAGTCACGTAATGGGTAACATCGGCAATGTGTACGCCAATTTCTATTTTTCCGTCTTTTAGCGAACGGAAAGAGAGTGCATCATCAAAGTCTTTGGCATCATCCGGGTCGATGGTGAAGGTGAGGACATCCCGGAAATCTTCCCGTTGTGCAATTTCTTCGTCGGTAATTTTGGTAGGAATAGCTGCAGCCTCTTTTTCTACATGATCGGGAAAGCGAAGAGGAAAGCCGTAGTCGGCAAGAATGGCGTTCATTTCCACTTCATTCTCACCAGGATAACCCAGCACTTCCAATACTTCCCCAAAAGGATTGTCTGCTTCCTGTGGCCAGTCTGTCATGCGTACAATCGCTTTCTGACCGTTTTTAGCATTCTTGGTTTTGCTTTGCGGAATAAAAATATCCCGGTGCATGCGTTGTGAATCGGATATGAGGAAGGTGTATTTTCCATTGGTTTCGATCAGGCCGGTAAATTGCTCTTTTTTACGCTGTAAAACTTCCAATACTTGCCCTTCCGGCTTTTTACGGCCAGTAATTACGGCTACTTTCACCGTGTCGCCATCCAGTGCTTTGCCTACATTTTTGCGATGAACAAATAAATCTTCATCAAGATCATCTACAATCACATAGGCTGAACCGTGACGGGTAAATTGAATCCGACCTTCTACCACTGCAGCATGACCCCTTAAGCGGTATTTTCCGCGGTCAACCTCTATCAATTTTTTCTTGTAGGTGAAGTCCATCAATATGTTTTGCACCAACAACTTGGAGGGTTCATCGCTGATGTTGAGTTTCTTGCTCACCTGGCGGTAATTCATTGGCTTAGAAGACTGCCCTTGAAAAATCTTCATGACTTGCCTTTCCAGGCTCTTGCGGAGTTTCAGCTTCTTTTTTCCGGGTCTGTTTCTGGCCATAATGGGGGTTATTGTGGATTCAAAGTTAGCGGATTGGGTCACCAACGCAAAAGTAGACTTGACCCGTTTGCTTGGTAAGTCTATTTTCGCAGAAGCATGACGAACAGCAACTGGATTTCGAAGTGGATGGAACCCCAGGATAGCAGTCCTTTGGTGGCTTGGCGAATTGTATTTGGCTTGTTGATCTTTTTAGAAGGTGCTGGTGCCATTGCTACGGGTTGGGTCCGCAGAACCTTGGTAGAACCAGATTTCACTTTTTCTTTCCTCGACTTTCCCTGGCTACAGCCACTGCCGGGTTACGGGATGTATTATTATTTCGGAGTGATGGCGCTTTTTGGTTTGGGAGTGATGTTGGGGTATCGCTATCGGATTGCCATTGCTGGCTACACCATCTTATGGGCAGGTGCTTATTTCATGCAGAAATCTCATTACAACAACCACTACTACTTGCTGTTGTTGTTGCTCATTTTGATGAACCTGGTGCCTGCCCATCGATCTTTTAGTCTTGATGTGCAGCAAGGACGAGTAAGCAAAAGTTTGACTTGTCCCAAATGGTGTACAGGCATCTTTGTAGCTGAGTTGGCCATTGTATTTTTCTATGCTGCGGTAGCCAAAATGTATCCCGATTGGTTGGCAGGAAGACCAGTGGAAATATGGATGTCGAGAAGAGCAGATTGGCCAATAATTGGACCGATCTTGTCCTCAGAGTTTGGCAAATGGTCTTTGGTCTATGGTGGTTTGTTCTATGATCTTTTGGTCATTCCCATGTTGTTGTGGCGGCCTACGCGCGTGTTTGCCTCGCTCCTTTCGGTTTTTTTTCATGGATTCAATTCGGCGGTTTTTCATATTGGTATTTTCCCCTACCTCATGATGGGTGCGTTGGTACTTTTTTACCCTCCAAATGCGGTTAGAAAGCGATTTTTCCCCAAACGACCAGAAGCCGATCTCAGTTTAGTGGAGCACCCAAGGAAAATGCCAATGGTTTTGAGTTCTTTCATTGCGGTGTGGATTATGTTCCAGATAGCGCTGCCCCTCCGGCATTGGTTGATTGAAGGAGATGTGCATTGGACGGAGGAAGGTCACCGATTGTCCTGGCACATGATGACCCGTTCCAAATCTGGTCGTGCCTCTTTCACGGTGAAAAATCCAGATACGGGCATTGTTGTTCGCATTCGAAACTCCAATTATCTTACCGATGATCAACAGCGAGCCATGGCCACCCGACCTGACTGTATTTGGCAATATGCTCAAGTGCTGGAAGCTGCCTGGCAAGACAGTGGTTGGGCCAAGGTGGAAGTCTACACTAGCAGTTATGCCAGTTTAAACGGTCGTAAAATGCAGCGTTTTATTGATCCCAAAGTAAATTTGGCAGCAGAAGAATGGGTTTGGTTCGGGCACAAGGATTGGGTGATGCCCTTGTTAGAAGATCAGGAAGCTTTCCCCGATCAGTGAATGATTCGGTAAGTAGCTACGCGGGTAGCATCTACCTGTATCTCCAGGAAATATACCCCGGAAGGGATGCTTTTCAGTGAGACTTGAGAAACGTTCAATTGCTCCTCAATCACTTGTCCATTCAAAGAAAAAATTCTTACGCGTTCAGCAACTTTTGTCTGGCCGTCAATGCTCCAGGAAATCCAGTTTCTACTCGGGTTGGGAAATACAACCATACGGTTACTTCCTTGCCAAAGATCGCTTAGTCCGGTAGCTTCTTCAATGATAATGGTTTTCTGAACGGTATCGGCAAAGTCTACATCCGGTGCTGCTGGCCATATCACCACCCCATTTCCTCCTATGCTAAAAGAAGGAGTAGCCACAGGGGTACTCAGATTAAGGGTGATATCACTTTGAGGTAGCAGTGCAACTGCCTGAACGTTACTATCAATTTTGGTAACGGCTCCAGAAGTAGAATCAATAATTCCCAGGAAGAGGGATATAGGACCGCTACTGACTACATTGCCTATATTTCGTATCGTTCCCGTAACGAAGATGGTATCCCCAAATGCCATGGTATCCATCAACTGATTACTTATACTGTTGGCAAGCGCCATTGCAGGTACGTTGTTGGCGGTAATATTAAAAGTGGCCGTATCTCCGATTGGTGTAGCGCCAATGAGGGGCACCAAAGCCAGTTCATTCAACCCTACGATGTAATTGTTATTCAATAGTACATTGGAGGAGAATGTAACCTGGACCGAATCTCCTTGGGCTGCAAAATTTACATTGAATTGATGGTCGGAGGTGAAGGAGAAATTAGCTCCACCGGTTTGGCGGCCAAGCCGAATGGTGATAGGACCGTTGTAGACGCCCGTATCGGTTTTAGTGAGGTCGACATTAAAATCAATGGTTCCACCAACAAAAGTGTTGGTAGGCGAAACGGTAGTAAAAGGAAAAGGTGATATCTCTGCGAGTTGGCCAAGCGTCTCCGAGGCACCAAAAAAGCCAAATAGAGTTATAAAAGTAAGCAGGTACTTCATGGTGAAATCCAATTTTTTCACTGAGATACCAATATTAACAATTCGGTGGGCAGCAACACAGATCATTTCCTAAAAGTCTTACGCGGCCAACGTTTTTTCTATGAGATGTGTCTTAGTAGTGCAGACCCACTACTTTGCTGAAATATTTTTCTTTCTTCGCATTGACCTACTTCTTACTATAATGGCTTCTATCACCGATATTATCCATATCATGAACAAGGAAGAGATTCGGCAACTGAAGCTTTTCCTCAACCGAACCAAGACCCAATACGAGCGAAAAGACGTTCGTTTGTTCGATCTTCTGCGGAAATCAAGCCTTTCGGCAGAAGAAGATAAAATTGTGAAGCAGCTCTATGGTAAGGCAGATCGTAATGCTTACTACCGCTTGCGAAACCGCTTGTTAGAAGACATTGGAAAGAGTTTTACGCTGCAATACTTCAATCACTCGGAGCACAATCAATCACTCTATTTTTTAGCTTTATCGCGGGTTTTTGAGCAGAAGGGACAGTTTACAGTAGCTGAACACTACTTGAACAAATCCATGAAAAAAGCGGGTTCGGTGCAAAACTTCGAACTGTTGGATGTTATTTACAGCGATTACATCCGCCTCAGCAAAGAAACCCTTTCCATCAATCCGGAAGTGTACATTGAAAAACGCCGGGAAAATCAGTTGAAACTTCAGCAACTGCGTGAAATCGATGATGTACTGGCTGTTTTGATTTATAGGATCAAGCGATCGCAAAACTTTTCTTCCCAGAATTCTCAGGTGTTGGAGTTGCTCCAAAACACCATTCAAGATTTTTCAGGAAGCATCGAGATTCGCAACAGTCCCAAATTGCGCTTTCAGATTTATCATTCTTTGAGCCGTATTTTATTGCAACAGCGGGATTATGTTTCTCTGGAGAAATACCTGTTGCAAACCCTGGAAGAATTCAGTAGAGAAAACCTTTTCAGCAAACACAACCACGATACCCGGTTACAAATGCTCACCTACCTGGGCAATGCCTTGATCAAAAACGAAAAGTTGGAGTTGGCTTTGGAGTATACCCAGCAATTGAAAGAGGCCATGGAAGCCTACGATCGGGTTTTGTACAACAAATACCTTGTGTACTACCTCAACAATTCAAGTATTGCTTACTCCTTACTCGATCGCAAGGCAGAGGCCATCTTACTGTTGGATGAAGCGTTGAAAGATCCCAAAGCCACCAAGGCTGTGCCCCACTCTCGCGTGGTTTGCCTCCTCAACCTTGCCCTGATTTATTTTGATAGTGGCAACTTCAAAAAGGCCAATCGAGAATTGGCTCGGCTCAAGTTAGAAGATGTGTTTCAGCATTTTGACAAAGCCTTTCAACTCAAAATTCATTTGGCTGAGCTCATCGTCCGCTTCGAACTCAAAGACTTTGATTACCTGGAGTACCTGGCCAATCAGATTCGAAAACAGTTTCAAGAACTGCTGGATTCCCCGGATTATCAACGGCAAAACAGGATGCTATGTATTCTTGAGAAAATGGTGTATTCGCACATTAAAAGCAATGAGGAATTGCTGCGCGAGGTAGACGAATTGTTGAATGCTTCGTCCAGCGAAGAAGCCGCTGACACCGATATTTTAAATTACCACGACTGGCTGCAATCCAAAAAATAGAAATCTCTGTTTGGATACAATTATCCTGACAGAGGTACAGCAATTTTAATCCATAAAGAAAGAGGACACCCTATCGGATGCCCTCTTCAGACCTACTTAATACACGCTGACGCGGTTAGCGCTTCACGAGCTCGATGGTTTGCAAGAACTTGCCGTCTTCTGAGGCTACCTCTACGAGGTAAAGGCCCGGAGCAAGGTCTGCAACGTTCCATTCCAATTGATTCACACCGCTGGAAAGTTGGTGTTGGGTATTCATTACAGGTTGACCCAAGAGGTTCACCATGCGCACATTTACCCGGGTTGGAGTCACTGCATTGATGGTCATGCTGGCTAAATTTTGTGCGGGATTGGGAAATAAAGTGCTTATCCCAGCTACTCCCTGCTCGGGTTGACGAACAGAAGTGGTAACACCCGATTCATTCACGATTATATCTACCTGACCATTCGAAGGGTTGTTGGCATCGATGGTGACCCAGGCAGGATTAGTGGTTTTATCCAAAATTTCTGCATGCACTTGGTAGGTTCCATAAGCGAGGTTGGGAAATCCTACGTTACCGTCAGAATCTGAGATATCGTAAGCTACCGGATCGCCATTTTGATCCAACAGCAATACTACTGCCCCAACGATGGGATCGCCTTCTCCTTCTTTTTTGTTGGCACCTTGGAAGATGCTGCCACCGATAAATCCTGGACCACCAGGGTTGTTTCCGGCTACCAAAGAAATACCTGCATATGCACTTGGACCCACTGTGAGGTTAGTGGCTCCTTGCCAAAACAGGCTCGAAGTATTGTAGGTAGGCAGGTAGTTGTTGTAATCTGGATCGCTTGGGTTCAAAGCCGCTTTCACCATATAGGTACCGGAAGCAAGGTTGTTGAAGGTAAAGGCTCCGGTGTCGGCTGGGTCGAGGTCGATGGTGTCGATTGCAGTAAGGTTGCCCGTCCAGAGATCAAGGGTAATGAGGTAAACGGTAGCATCTACATCATAATTCGGTCCAGCATTTACTGATCCGTAGATGGAACTTGTGCCCAGGAATATAGTTTGACAGGATTGACTTACACATTGGTTGGAAGTGTCGGTAATTGTGAGACAGACGTTATGTGAGCCTACCGAATTGTAAGTGTGAACCGGACTGGCAGCAGTAGAGGTGTTGCCATCTCCAAAATCCCAAGAGTAGGCAAAAGCGGTTCCACCTGTACTCTGATTGGTGAAAGTAGCGATAGACCCGGATAGTGAATAACTAAATGCGGCCTGACAGTTGCCCTGAGTGGGAATCACGATCGTTTGGCAAGTAGAATCCGAGCAGTTTTGGGTAGTGACGACCATGCACACGTTGTAAGTTCCTGGAACAGAATAAGTGTGTACTGGAGAAGCAGCAGTGGAGGTATTGCCATCTCCAAAGACCCAAACATACGTTCCTGTTACGTTGGAAGTATTGGTAAAAGTAACCGTTGGGGCACTCATTGTGTAAGTGAAACTGGCGTTGCACGGGTTGGTAGAACCGATCACAGAAACAGAATCACAGTAGGTATCGGTACAACCGTTGGTAGTATCGGTTACCGTCAAACATACCGAGTAAACACCTGCACTGCTATAAGTATGAACCGGGTTAAAGCTGTTGGAAGTGGAGCCATCTCCAAAGCTCCAGCTGTAAGAATTGCTAAAGGAAGAGGAGTTGCTGAAAAGTACCGCGTTGCCGGAATTGATGTAGGTAAACAGAGCACTACAAGGGCCCGTTTGTATCCCCACTGGAATCACCGTACAATAGGTGTCCGAACAGTTGTTGGTGGTATCAAAAACGGTGAGACAAACCGTGTAGTTGCTCGATGAAGCATAGGTATAAGAAGGGCTGAAAGCATTGGACGCGTTGCCATCCCCGAAAGACCAGGTGTAAGAATTACCACCTGAAGAAGTATTGGTGACCGATAAGGTATTACCAGAAACGGAGTAGGTAAAATTAGCGGTACATCCGCTACTTCCAGAAGATACTACTACGGTGTCGCAGTAAGAATCGAAGCAGCCAGAAATCGAATCCGAAACGGAAAGGCAAACCAGATAAGAGCCTGGTGAATTATAAGTAACTACAGGGTTGATAGCAGAGGAAGTACTTGAAGTTCCAAAGGTCCAATTGTAGGTATTGCCACCCGTAGAGGTGTTGGTGAAGGTAACGGTAGAGCCGCTGACCTGGTATTGAAACTGGGCCACACAGTTTTGAGCCATTCCTTCCTGAGAAGAAAAAAGCACCAACACCAGACTGGCAGTTAGTAGCTTGAATAGAGTTTTGATCGTCATGATAAAATAAGGTTAGTAGTCGGTATGCTCCCTGGTGGGGGGCAGGTTATGGATTGTAATTCGAAGGTGAAAGTACCGGAACACTCAGGTCCCACCAATGGCATACTACTAAATTCTTACTCTTTTAAATAAAAAAATATACTATAAAACACTGTATATCAATTGATAGTATTTTATTTTCTTACGCGATCAAGTATGCTTTGATTGCTCCTTATTTGGAAAAAGCAGCATTATTTTGGCTTATTCTTATTTAAACCTAATCTAAATTTTGCTGGAAGTTCCGTAGTAAAGAACCTCTCCACGTAGTTTTGTGTTCCGCTTAAAATCAAAGAAATAAGATTATGGTATCTGAGAAGGTAGAAGGAGCCCTAAATAATCAGGTTCGGTTAGAGGCCGAGTCCTCACAGTTTTATCTGGCAATGGCTTCGTGGGCTGAAACGGAGGGATTGAATGGTGTATCCGAATTTCTATACACACACTCTGATGAAGAACGCCAGCACATGCTGCGGTTGGTGCGTTACATCAACGAAAGGGGAGGAAGAGCTGTCATTCCACAGCTACCGAAACCACCAGTAACGTTTGAATCAATGACTCAACTGTTTGAAAACTTGCTCAAGCACGAGATCAATGTTTCAGAAAAAATCAGCGAAGTCGTTGATATCTGTCTCAACGAGAAAGATTACATCACCCACAATTTCATGCAGTGGTATGTGGCCGAGCAAATTGAAGAAGAGGCCCTTGCCCGCACCATTATGGACAAGCTGAAATTGATTGATGGTGATAAAGGAGGGCTTTACCTCTTTGACCGAGACATTGCCACCATTTCCGTTACTTCTGCTGCCGACGAAGGCAAGAAGTAAGCTACTACAAGAAAATCAATTGAACTGACCGAAGTGCCCCTGTGGTGCTTCGGTTTTTTTGTGGCTGGAAAAAACAAAGTGGAAAAGAGGAATGAAGGTATCCGGCCAGGATTATTCTTCCTTCAGGTAGTTTTCGTTGAAAAACTCCAGATAAATATCTTCCCGTTTGTCTTGGTAAAACTTAGCTGTGTTGGTGTAGGAGATAGTAAAGAATGCGTATCCCTTGTCGTTCAGACCTTTTAGGCGAAGCGATTCATTGCTGAAAGCTTTGTAATAAGTGAGGGCTTCAGCAGCACTATCAAACTGTTTTACCGTTACCATGTGGGTTTTTCCATTGTCGAGAAAAACCGCTTCCACCTTCAAGCCGTCCAAACGGAATGCCCGACGGTTATAGTCGGAAATCTGAATTTTAACCTGGTTGATCTTGTTGCCCTCAGCAGGTACCAGCAAAATAAAACTGTGTTTGGTTTCCGGTTCGTAGGCGTAGAGATTGGCCACTTGTTCCGCCTTTTCTTTTTCTGCTTTCTCTTTTTCGCTCTGCTCTTTGAGGTAGGCTAAAATTTTACGGGCTTCATCAGCTACTTCGTGACTCCCGTGGCTTTGTATAACACCGTTCAACTCTGCCACCAATTGTTCTTTACCAGAAATTTTACCGGTGCACAAGGCCTTTAGTAAATCAAATTTTGGGCGCAAATCATTGTTGGGATACAATTGGTTTGCCTTATTGCAATTTTCCAACGACTGCGAATAGTAGCCTCTTTTGTAGTATCCGTAGGTTTTTTTGTAATAGGCCACCGCTTCGCCTTTCTTGGCTTTCTTCTTTTCAAAATACGCTGGATCGCGGATCAACTGCGCGTACTCTGAGTCACTATACTTGGAAAGGATTTGACCTTTGTAGTATTCAGCACGGCCAGCATCTCGGGTATCATCCTTGCGGTAAAGCAAGTACAACTGATAAAAAGCCGTCACTTCAAAGCGGTTGTCCGGAAACCTTGTTACTAAATCTTCAAAGGCAGTAATGGCCTTTGGATCGTCAAACATCTGATCCTTGTATACCATTCCAAGGTCATAGTAGGCATCAATCATCCGGTTTGTAGAGGCTTCGAGAGCCTCGTCGGTAAACGGGATGTCTTTTAAGTAAAAAGATTTATCACGGTTGGTGAGGCGTCCGCCATTTCCACCACCGGCAACGGCTGTTCCAACACCACTTTCCGGATCTTCCTGAAAAGCTGTATTGGGCAACGATCGTCTGTTGGACCTCCGCCAGTTATCTTCCAACTTACGGGTACCCCAGATGCGTTTAAATTCTGAAGCACCGAAACCAATCTGAGCCGGATCATAGGGCCAAAATTTACCATTACCTCCCTGGAAAGATTGAGCCGACTGTAGTTGATTTTGCAGCCGGTTAAACTCATTCTGCTCTTGATCGAGGCGCCTTTGCTCTTCTGCTTCAATGGCCTCTTCAATTTTATCTTCAATCAGTTGATCGAGTTCGGCTTCCGACAAATCCCGAAGACCCTGCAAACTGTCCTCCGTTTCGATAATGTTGATGTCGGTAATCAGTTGGGTCAAGCTTTCGCTGATACCTACAATGCGTTCGTAATTGGGATATTCTTTCGGCAAAAAGGAAACTGCACTGTCGTAGTTAACTTGAGCCTTCTCATACTTCGGCTTCACAAAGTAGATTTCCGCGAGCTTCAAGAAAGCCTTGCCTTTAATGGTGTTGTTGCTCACACTGGCTTGGGTTGCCTTGGTGAGGAAATCAATTCCTTCGGGTTCGTTTTGCTCTGCCAGTTCCAATTCAGCCAAAGCGTAGTAAATCTGATCTTGAAACTCAATATTTTTGTCGTCCCGTAGCATTTTCATCAGCGCCTTACGCACCTCATCACTGTTGCCAGTACTGGAGTCAAAAGCCAGTGCGCGGTTGATGCGGGCATAAAATGCCATTTGATAAGTAGGGTTCCTTTTGATTACCTGGGCATAGAGTCCGGAGCTTTGCTGATAATCACCGTCGGCTTGATAGATCTGTGCGAGGATAAACATCCGCCGGGTTTTTACCCTTTTTTTTCTGGTGAGCTCTACACAGCGTTTCAAGAAAATAATAGCGTCTTCGTAATTGCCTTGCTTCAGGTAGAAGTCCGCCGATACTGCATTGAGTTCTTCTTTCAGGTCTTTTGGTAAATCCTTGTCGCCCTCAAGACGCCCCAATACCCGACTGGCCTCCCGTTCATCTCCCGCTTCAATTGCGGTGCGCACCGACCAAAGCATGGCCTCGTATTTGGCGTGTGACTTGGGATAGTTGCGATAGACGTATTTGAATATCTCTTGGGCAGCCGTGTAATCTTGTTTGTAGAAATGCGATTTTCCAATCAACATCCAAGAGTCGTCGATCCATTTGCACTTCTCCTTGCCCTTGATGTTCATCGAGTGCCGGTTGATGACCCGGGAGCACTTTTCGTACACAATGTCCATATCGCCAAACATGGATTGTGCCGTGGCTTCATCACCGTAAATGAATATGGGGAGTATTTCTTCAAAGTTCTCCTGGTGATTTCCCTCCATGCCTTTCACCGATTCTTTCAGCTTTTCGCGGGCATTGAAAAAGCCGTTGTAGTGAGAAGTCGTATTGTGATAGGTGCGGTTGATCCAACGGTTTTTCTTGGTGGAACAAGAACCCATTAGCAACAATCCGCACAACAGGGCGAGACTCAGGTATTTTTGAGCGGAATTCAAAACATTTTACGAACACCGGTCCAAAGCAGATGGACAGAGCAGGGTTATAACTTCAAACGGGCAAAATTATTTTATTTTTTCGGACAGTTCTTGCACAATGGGCGCAGAAACCTTGTCGGCCCTAAGCGGCTAAAATTACGATATTTGCGAGGCCCGATGGAGAACAAAGAAAAAAAGAAGAAAATCGTCCGGCGGTTGCGCAACAAGTACCGTCTGGTAATTCTCAACGACGACACCTTTGAAGAACGGGTTTCACTCATCCTTTCTCCTCTCAATGTGGCTACCTGGGGCGGTTTGATCATTATCTTGTTGGTGACCATTACGGTGGTGACTATCGCCTACACACCTTTAAAGGAATTAATTCCCGGATACGCCGATGTGCGTACGATGCGTCTGGCGGCTTATGCCGCCCTCAAAACCGATTCTCTGGAAGTTTCATTGCGCCAAAACGAAGTCTACCTGGAAAACCTTCAGGCTGTAATGATGGGGGAACCGCCCTCAGAAGACACTTTAAGTTCCAAAACCAACTTGAACTATGCCGGAGTAGAGGCTGCGCCTTCTGCAGCTGATTCTGCTTTCCGGGCGGAGATAGAGGCGGAAGATCCCTATAACCTCGCTTTTCAACCCGATGAAAATACCAATCGGGACATCAACAGCTTTTTCTTCTTTACGCCGATCAATGGAGTAGTGACCAGTGGTTTTTCGGGTACGGATAAGCATTTTGGAGTTGACATTGTGGCTCCAAAAAATGAAGCGGTGAAAGCTACGCTGGATGGGACGGTAGTGCTGGCCGTATGGACCTATGAAACCGGACACCTAATTCAAATACAGCACGATAACGACCTGATTTCCGTTTACAAACACAATGCTGTATTGCTCAAAAACATGGGCGATCAGGTTCGAGCTGGCGAGGCGATTGCCATCATTGGCGAATCGGGCGAAAATCAAAGTGGGCCGCACTTGCACTTCGAACTTTGGTACAAAGGCAAGCCAGTGGACCCCACTCGGTTTATGGTATTCTAAATGACATTATGGCTGCACCAGTAACCATCTACACCGACGGAGCTGCGAAAGGAAACCCAGGCCGGGGAGGCTACGGGATCGTATTGCTTTCAGGGCCGCACCGCAAAGAACTCTCTGAAGGATTTCGAATGACCACCAACAACCGCATGGAATTGCTAAGTGTGATCATTGCGTTGGAAACCCTGAAATTTCCGGGAACTCAGGCTAAAATCTTCTCAGACTCCAAATACGTGGTCGATGCGGTAGAGAAAGGCTGGGTATTCAACTGGCAGAAGAAAGGTTTTAAGGGAAAGAAAAACGTGGACCTGTGGCAACGTTTTTTGCGCATCTATCCCAAACACAAGGTGACTTTTCAATGGGTAAAAGGGCACGCTAACATTCCAGAAAACGAACGGTGCGACCAACTGGCCGTAGCTGCCGCAGAAGGATACGAGTTAAAGATAGATGCGGTTTACGAAAAGGAATCTGGCAACTAATCCATCCAGCCGGTTACCCGGGAATCTTGTTCCTCCGCTTTCAAAACTTCAAACCGTTTCTTAATGTCCTCGATGCGGGAGGCTACAAAGGCCAACTCCTTTTGCAATTCGGAGATGAGCAGAAGATCATCTCCTCGGACCTCTTCCTTTGCCAATTGTTCCTGAAGTTCTTGCTGGCGTTTTTCATAGAACTGCCGTACCCGATACATCGACTTGGCACCGTAGTAGCGCATGTACCACACTCCGGAATGACGGGCTTGATTTTCGAAAACCGATAAGGCATTTTGGCGTGTGGCTTCGTTGACGCCATCGCGGTACAAAAACTCAGCGTAATACTCACAATAGTTGATGCGGTTGAAACCAATGGTTTTCGCATCCAAGGTTTTGAAAAATGCAGCCTGATCTTCGTTTCCTTTTTCGCTGTAGTAGCGGGCCAGGGTAAGCAGTAACACAATGCCTTCCTCTTGCTCAAGTTTTTCGGCAAGGTTTATTACCTGTTTTTGATCATCGCGGGAAATGGCTTCAAAAGAAGCCGACATCACGGCGTAAGAAGGATCTTCCAGGCACTCTTGAAAGAGGCGTTTGAGTGGTCGTGTTAATTCATAATAGCTGTTTAGCTGCCGAATGGCGCGGGAGCGAACCCGGGCTACAGGATCGGTTTTGGAAAGCCGTACCAGCTTGGCTTCTACTTCAACAGGAAATTTGGGAACCACATGTTCCAGCTGGTTCATCGCGAAATAACGGATGCCGTCGTAATCGTCGTCCAGTGCGGCAAGAACCATCTTTGCAGCTGCTGAGTCGGATTTGGCACTGTCGCCACAAGCTAAAATGGCCTCCCTGCGATCGACAAACAATGGACCATGATAATATTGCAAAGACCACTCGTCAACACTTTTTAAATCGGTTTTTACGGCCAACAGGCTTTTTTCGCCATCAAAATTGATCCAATCGGGTTGTTTGGAGCACTCAAAGGTTAACTCTTCCTCCACTTCCAACAAAGTGCGGTAATGCCGTTGCCGTTGTCCGTCGATGTACAAATCGATGGCTACCGGAAGTCGGTAGAGTGGCGTAACATCGAGGTTTTGTTTTTGGGTTACTTTCACCCGCTGCACTTGGGCTGATTCGTCCCATTCGTAGGCAATTTCCAATTCCGGATGACCGCTGGATAAAAACCATTGGTTGAAAAACCAGTTGAGGTCTTTGCCAGTCACTTCCTCAGCAGCCAGGCGGAGGTGGTGAATTTCCACTGCGGTGTAGCGGTTGTTTTCCAGATATACCCGCATCGTTTCGAAAAAAGCTTCATCGCCCAACTCTTTGCGCAACATGTGAAGTATCCTGCCTCCTTTGGCATAAGAGTGACTGTCGAACATGTCGTCGATTGAACTGTAGTCAAACCGGATCATATCCTCCCTTTTGGAACGGGATTCGTACAAGTAACCACTCAGATCGTTTTGCAAATGCTCATCGGCGGATTCACGACCGTGTTTGTATTCTCGCCACAAGTACTCACCATAGGTAGCGAACGACTCGTTGAGGGGGAGATTGGCCCAGGATTCACAGGTAACCAAATCGCCAAACCAGTGATGAAACAGCTCATGCGCAATGATGTCTTCGTTGTGATCGTCCAGCAATTCGCGGGGTGTGCGGTAAAGAAACTCCCCGTGAATGACCGCTGAAGTGTTTTCCATAGCCCCTGAAACATAATCGCGCACCACCACCTGGTGGTATTTTTCCCAAGGGTAACGTACCCCAAGCCGCTCGGAGAAAAAACCGATCATCTCGGGAGTAGCTCCAAAAATGGCTTTTCCGTTGGCCGCGAAAGAGGGCTCCAGGTAGTAGTTTACCTCCATTTCTTCCCACTCATCTTTCACGATCTCAAATTTACCAATTGCCATCATGGTGAGGTAAGGCGCGTGGGGTAAGGCTTGTTTCCAATAATCGGTGCGGGTGCCATCACCGTTGAGGGATTGAAAAACCAGAGCACCATTGGAGAGGGTGGTATATTTTTCATCCACGGTGATAAAAACCTCCTGGGTCATGCGCTGGTTGGGAGCGTCTACCGTTGGAAACCAACCAGAGTTGCTTTCCGGTTCGCCTTGCGTCCAAATTTGTTGTGGTTTGTTGGGTTGATCGCCCAGCGGATTGATGAAGTACAAACCCTTGTCCTCCGCAATGGCCGAACCGCTGTTCACTTCCTTTTCGTTGGGTCGGGCGGTATAATCGATCCACAAGGTAAAGGTATCCTTACGGGTATACGCTTTAGGAAGGTCGATCATTACCTGTTTGCCATTGTAGCGGTATTCTAAGTCGGTTTTGCTGGTATCCCCCAAAAGGGCAATCTGCTTAAAATCGAACTTTTGAGCGTCCAACACCACCTTGGAGATGGGATAGAAATACGGCAACAAAGTAACCTCGGCTTTGCCAATCAAGTGCTGTTTTTCCCAATCGAAGCGGACCTCCAGCTTGGTGTGCAGCAGGTCTACCTCCTGGTCTTCAGCCGCGCGGTATACGGGCCGTGAGGGCGGGGGCATGATGACCAACGTATCGAAATTGTATACCTGATCGGGCTGAACGTCATCGCTCAACTTTTTGGAAGACTTGCAGGCCACCAATGCCAACATCGGTAACAGCAAAAACAAAACTAAACGGTTCATGAAAAGTACTTGAGTGAACAAAAGTCGGTTATTCTGTGTCAGTCTGGAAGTTTCCAACTTCAAGAAATCCACGAGGGAAGGTGAAAAGCCTCCTTTAGAGGAGAAAAGAGGAATCTTTTTCCCAAAGGCAATTGAAGACCTATATTTGCGACATGCCGAAGATAAGTACCTCAGAAACCACCTACGAAGTTGAAAACCAGGACGGATCGCTGGCGATCAACGGTCAATTGCTGGATTGGGACCTGCAAGAAGTTGAACCAGGAAAATTTCATGCAGTAGTAGGCTCCCGGTCAGTCAATCTGGAAGTTGTTTCGGCCGATTATCGCGAAAAAAGTTTTGTTATAAAGGTCAACGGAGAAACCTATCACTACACCGTGAAAGATCAGTTTGATCAGTTACTGGAAAAGATGGGCCTCAACCAAATGACCAGTCAAAAGGTAGCTGAACTGAAAGCCCCGATGCCTGGATTGGTACTTGAATTCAAAGTGAAGCCGGGCGATGAAGTGAAAAAGGGCGATCCCCTTGTTGTGTTAGAAGCCATGAAAATGGAGAATATCCTCAAATCTCCGGCTGATGTAACGGTAAAAGCCATCTCTGTAGAGCAGGGACAAACCGTTGAAAAAAACGAAGTGATCATCCAATTTGCTTAACCAACCTAAAACCAAAGCGCATGAACCTGTTAAAAACCTCCATTCTGGCCTTAGGACTTGGCCTGATGGTAGCCGCCTGTGGTGGTGAAACTGCACCCAAGGAAGCTGCACCCAAAGCCGAGCCGGAAGCCGAAAAACCCGAAATGAAAATGGAAGCCGAACCTGAGGCGGATGCTCCCTGGAGCATGACCAAAGACGGCATTACTATCACCGAAAAAACCAGTGCTCCTGAATATCCGGGTGCCGGTTTGACCCTGGATGCACCCGCTGCCGGAGAGGCAGTTGCCGGAGCCAACAATTTTAAGTTTACCGTAACTCCTGGCGAAAACGATTACCAGCTCGGGAACCAAACTGAAGGAGCAAACGCAAACGGTTGCGCCAATTCTGCCAAAGGACAACACATTCACTTTATTGTGAACAACGCGCCTTACAAAGCTTTCTACACTCCGGAATTTGAAAGTGAATTGGGAGAAGGCAGCAACGTTGTATTGGCTTTTATCAGTCGTTCTTACCACGAGAGCATCAAAGCCGCGGGAGCTTTTGTTGTGACCGAATTCAACACCAGTGGTGGAGATCCGGCCGACCTTAGCGGCAAGCACTTGTTCTACAGTCGTCCTAAAGGGACTTACAAGGGCGAGTTTGCCAAAAAAGTATTGCTCGACTTCTACGTAGTCAATACTGAATTGGCCGAAGATGGCGATCAGGTAAAAGTCACGGTAAATGGAACCGAATTCATGTTGCCGATGTGGGTGCCTTACACCATTGAAGGCATGCCCATGGGAGAAAATACCATCATGATCGAATTGGTAGATGCAGAAGGCAATATGATTGAAGGACCCTTCAACAACTCTGGCGAACGCGTGATTACGCTGACCGAAGAGGAGCCCGCCAATTAAGCGAACCAAGACATAATTTACAGATAGAAAGACTGCCTTCGGGCGGTCTTTTTTTTTGCCCTTAGCGGGGAAGTCGAAGGCAAAGTACCCAGTTGATGGCCAAAATCACCGCGGTGACCAAAAAGGTAGCCGGACCAAATGTGCCATAGAGGTAACCGCCAATGACCAGTCCAACAATGCTGGCCAAACTCCCGGAGCTATTGGCGATACCTTGAACGGCACCCTGCTGTGCTGCACCGCCGGTTTTGGATAGGAGGGACAGAAAAGAAGGCCACATGAGGCCGTTGCCTAAAGCAAAAAGAACGCCTGCCATGTACACCAACTCCTTTCCTCCCAGTCCGATCACTACGAAATTGCCTACCAAAATTGCTCCACCAACAATGATCAATTGCGATTCGGAGAGCCGTTTGGAAAGCAACGACAGCAACGGGCCCTCTACAACGATCATGAGTCCGCTGAGGAAGGAAAAGAATATCCCAAGGCTAAGCGAGTCCCATTCTAAAAAATGGAGGGCGTGCATGGGAAAGGCGGCATAAAACAGGCTGAACCCTAAAAAAGTGAGGAAGTAGATGCCCAAAATGAGCGGGATGGAGGGCAGTCTTAGCAGTTCTTTGAAACTGTTTTTGGCTTTCGTTTCCGAGTTGAGTTCATAACATTCCTTGTGCTCTTGGTGAAAGAATTTTTTGATGCTAAGCTTGAGAGCCGGTAGGGGTTGAGCATCTTTTTTCGATTCTGGCAGGTGGCTCCAAATCAGGTAGAGTGCAACGGTAGAAATGAGCATGGCCGTGAGTACCGGAAGGGTTTCCTGCAGCACTGTAGCGCCCAGCAATCCCGCCAGTGCTGGTCCAATTACAAAGCCCAGGTTGGAAGAGATGGTCATTTTCGCAAAATTCGATTTGCGCGTTTCTTCGGTGGAAATGTCTGATAAATAGGCGTTGGCCACGGAGATATTTCCTCCGGTGAGTCCATCCAGCGCACGTGCAAGGAGCAGGAAGATTAAAGGCAAAGTGATGGCAAAGCTGCCCAAAGTAGTGCTGTCTACCCTTAACAGGGAATCTGTGGGTAGGTAGAGCGCAATGAGGAAAACGACCCAGGCCAGAAAGGTTCCTAACTGGCTGAGGAGCAAAATTTTTCGACGGCCGAAGCGATCGGACCACCGTCCGAGCAGTGGTGCTCCAAAAAACTGAAATGCGGGATAGGTTGCCCCCAGCAAGCCGTAAATAAACTCATTGCCCCCAAAGCGGTTGACCAAAAAAACCAGGAAAGGCATGATGATGCTGTAGCCCAGCATGCCGATAAAGTTGACCGACAATACCGGAAGCAAAGAGATCGGGGTAGAACGATTGGAGGTCGGCATGCTTATTATTTTAGCAACTTTTCCGATGCGAAGCTGACCAGAGGGAGCGTTAGAAAGAAGTCTTTAGGCAGTGCATGTAGAATGCCGCTATGTTCACAACCAAGAAGGATGTATCCTGATGTTTACCCGAAATTTAGTCGAGATATTTAGCTCAAATGCTGCTTCCGGGCTCCCATTTTCGCGCAGTTTCTTTTGTGCATTTTTTACACCCAGGTTGAATCGGTTGACGTATCCCATCGTTTTGAGGGCTTCGGCAATAATCGGGTTGCGGTAATCGCTTGCGTCTGGAAAATTCTCTTCACGTACCTCCCCGTAAAGTCCGCCGGAATTAATGATTTCAATCCGATCAGCGAATTCATAAATATAAATGGGGGCATTCGACTGATAATCGCGGTGCATAATGGCATTCATTACAAACTCCCGCATGCTCCAAAATGGATAGTTGAAAACACGCTCCTCCCGCATTGAGCCGTTACGGACGGTTTTTGACTTGATAACATTGCCTTCGATGAAGCGATCAACCACGGCTAACTCCGTCAAAAGGGCACCTGAAAAGCGTTTTTCGTATTCAATATCTTCCGAAACGTCTTTGCCTGGATATTTAATGTATTGAATGTAAGCTCCTGGTAAGTAAAAGAGAGGATCTAACGCTAATAGTAGAATTCCGGCATTGGTCGGGCAGCGATGCACCAAATCGTAAAACCGCAATGAAGCAAGTTTTTGTTCGATAGAGCGGTTGTTTTCTTCCAGAGTTTCCCGATCAATGGCTTGCGGGAGGTAAGTAACTTGAAAATTGTTCGAATCTAAATCAGCTACAGCGGAACCAGGTAAAGGTTGTGCGTCAAATGTTTTGGCGGTAGAGGTACGTTTCTCGGTTAGCCTTCTTTCCTCTGCTTCGTTAGCAACAGAAACTCGGGGACCAATCCTAATGTGACATTTGCCCTTGTATCGAACCGGGGGATGAAATGCAGGAAACACTTCGATCACTACTACCTCTCCTTTCCCAAAACCTTCTTCGGCTGAGAATTGATAAACGGTACTCACCGTCATCGAGGGTTGAGGCAGGACATTGCCATTTGAACGAACTCCTCCAATTCCTTGAAGTTCATTATCGCCGAACTCCGCACCAGCGACAGTACCATCGTCGGACACGCCCAGAAGTATATAACCGGGATGTTTATGGTTGGGGTAGTCGTTTGAAAACGCACAAACCGCAGGACCAATTTTATCTTCTCGAATTGAAAGGGTTCTTTCGATTCGATCCGACTCCATGTCGCCTAAAAGTATTTTGAGTTCGTCTTTCGAAAGCATTTGGTTTGAAATTATAAAAAAAGTCCCGCCCGCCAACGGCGAACGGGACTGTGCTTTAAAAGTAGGTGGAATCGTTTACGACAACGAAATGTCGAATTGAACGAGGTCTACAAACTCCTGAACCCGAGCATTTACTGCTTCCTGGCTCAAGCCCATCAGGCGCTCAGTTCCAAATTTTTCTACTGTGAAAGAAGCCATGGCAGATCCATAAATAATGGCGCGCTTCATGTTGTCGAAGGAAATGTCGCCTGAGGCAGCGAGGTATCCGGTGAAACCTCCGGCGAAACTATCGCCTGCTCCGGTAGGATCAAATACTTCTTCGAGGGGCAATGCCGGTGCGAAAAACACTTGATTGTTGGAGTTGAACAACAAAGCTCCGTGCTCGCCTTTTTTGATCACCAAATATTTAGGGCCCATGCCAAGAATGGCTCGGGCAGCCTTCACGAGGGAATACTCACCCGAAAGTTGGCGGGCTTCTTCATCGTTGATGGTCAACACATCCACGTGTTGGAGCACTTCTTTCAATTCTGGTAGCGCAATGTCCATCCAAAAGTTCATGGTGTCCAGCACGACCAACTTTGCAGTCCCTTCCAATTGTTTCAAGGCACCCAATTGCACAGAAGGCGTTAGGTTGCCCAACATCACAATTTCAGGAGATTTAGCCTTTTCAGGAACAATCGGGTTGAAGTCCGCCAATACGTTTAGCTCAGTAGCCAGCGTATCGCGGGTGTTCATATCGTTGTGGTAGCGGCCCGACCAGAAAAAAGACTTTTCACCAGCTTTGATCTGCAAGCCTTCCAGGTCAATGTGGTGCTGGCGCAAGGTCTCCAGCGTTGCTTCCGGAAAATCGTCTCCTACAACAGAAACCAGGTTGATGTCTTTGGCGAAGTAAGAAGCGGCCAAACTAATATAGGTAGCCGCGCCACCAACGATTTTGTCAGTTTTTCCAAACGGCGTTTCGATGGCATCGAAGGCCACCGTTCCGATCACGAGTAAGCTCATAGCTGTTTCTTGAAATTTGGGGGCAAAAATAAGCCAAACATTCCAGTTCAAGCGGCCCTGATCCGTCAGGTTTTTAAGTGCTTATCATACTGTACCATTACTACACAAAGCAGGTAGAGGAGCTAAGCCCGGAGTGAGTAAAGCAGGATTTTTGGTAATTTATAAGAGTTTCGAACTTCTTACCTAATCTACTATGACCCGACAAGTACTTTTTGTTTCCTTACTCTTTAGCTTTTTAGCACTCCCTGCAAGCCTTTTTGGACAAAGCGTAGCAGTAAACTCAGTAGTACCCAGCAGTCCGCTCACCTCTTGTACCAACTCTTTTGTTACCATATCGGGTTTCCTGTCCTCGGTTAGTTATACCTACAACGGTGCAAGTGTGTCCACGGTCGGCAACACCATCACGGTAACGGTAGATTACAATGCTCCTTTTATTGTTCTGCCCGCAATAGGGCAATTTGTACAAACCGTATCGTTGGGAAACATTCCTGCGGGGACTTACAATTTGGTAGCGGTTGGTACCTTGAATGGAGCATTCCAAAGTTCGCAGACCACTTCAATAACGGTCGTTTCTTGTTGTCCGGCAATACCTTCCTTTACCACCAGTGCTTCCAGCTTATGCCCGGGCGATTCCCTGCACCTTATCAACACCAGTACCGGCCAAACCACCAACACCTGGTATCAAAACGGGAGCTTGCTTTCTACTGCCACCGATGTTTCCTTGGTGCTAAATACCCCCGGAAACTATACTTATAAATTGGTGGTATCTGACGGAATCTGCAGCGACTCTACCGAAACCACGGTAACCGTTAATCTGTTGCCCGTCATCAACCTTGGACCAGACACTTCTCTTTGTCAGGGCAATGCATTGACACTTGACCCCGGTCCTTTGTATCCGGCCTATGCGTGGTCTACCGGGGCGAGCACCCAAACCATATCCGTTGCTTCGGTGGGTACGTATTCGGTAACGGTAACTGATATCAACGGATGTTTCATTGCCGATACGCTTTCGGTAAACGCGGTGCTTCCCAACGTTCAGGCAAGTTTGGGCAACGATACTTCTTTGTGTCCGGGCGATTCGATAGTGCTCAACCCTGGGCAAAACTGGACTTCTTATCTATGGTCGAACGGAAGTTCGGGGAGTACCCTTACTGCGGCAAATGGTACTTATTCTGTTACGGTGAGCGCTACTGGCCTTTGTCCAGGTTCGGCCAGTATCAATCTAAGTGAGTATCCCGTTTTGCCCTTTTCTTTGGGCAACGATACTACTGCCTGCGACTCTGTGATTTTGGATGCGGGAAATCAATTTGCTCAATACGCCTGGAGCTCTGGAGAAAATAGTGCCAGCATTACCGCAACCTCCACCAACATTTACACCATTACCGTAACTGATGCCAACGGATGCACGCAAACCGATCAAAGGACAGTTACCCTAACCGGAAGTCCCGATGTTGACCTCGGTTTTGACAAGTTGGCTTGTTTGGAAGGGCAAGGCGAGTTGCTGAATGCGACCGTTCCCGGAACGGGAATTACCTACTTATGGCAAGATGGAAGCACGGCTGCTACTTTTTTAGCGCAAAGTAATGTACCGGGGATATTTAGTTACTGGGTGCAAGTGACAGAAGGCAATGGATGCGTAGACGCCGATACGGTGGCAGTAGAATTTCAAACCTGTACAAGTGTGGAGGAACACTCTAAATACTTTTCTTTTCAAGCACATCCCAACCCAGCCAACGAGGTGCTTTATTTAAAGAGCAATCAACAGGGTGCAGCAACCTATGCAATGGTGAACCTGCAAGGACAAGTAGTACAATCGGGCAATGTACAACTCAGCTTGCAGAGTGAAGCACTTTCCATTTCCTCTCTAGCCAGCGGGGTCTATTTCCTTAAGGTGGAGATCGAAGGGATATTTCACGTTCAAAGAATCGTAGTAGAATAGTCGATTTACCGTTGCCTTGGTTGGCTCAGCCATTGCCTTTCCGGGAATGCTCCTAGCCTAATTGGGTCCTGAACAGTTGGAACAGCGGGGTATTTTGAGGTTTCATCAAAACACCCAATCCAATTATGAAGGCATCTTTTTACTTGTATTCCCATCCAGGAGATAGACGCATTTCCTGGCCAACGATCGGTCTTGGACTTTTCTTTTTGCTCCTTGCGTTTTATACCCAGGGGCAAAGCTATACAACGGTAGGCAATGCTAGCTCCGACCCAAGCTCACCGTGTGGTTCGGGAGATTGTTACCGCCTCACGCCCAACGCTACCTGGCGATCTGGCGCGGTTTGGAGCAATAATCAACTCGACCTCACCGCGCCATTTTACATATGCGCCCAGCTAAACTTCGGAGGGAAAGATGGAAGTGGTGCTGACGGTATTGGCTTTGTGCTACACAACGACCCGCGCGGTACCGGAGCCATTGGTGGCCAGGGCGGCTTCATGGGAGCAGGCCAGTCTCACCCCACAGGAAACCCGGGCTCTTCAATCACTCCCTCGATGATGGTGGAGTTTGACACCTGGAACAACAACGGCAGCAACGAAAACTTTGACGACCTGCCCACGGATCACATTGGCATCAACAAAAACGGAGATTTTTCGACTACCGCCCACAAAACCGATGCAATTCCCGGAGGAGGAAACCTTGAAGACGGGGACTGCCATCAGGTGTGTTTCCGCTGGAATCCAGACCAACAATTGTTTGAAGTGTTTGTAGACGGCAACTTGCGCATCTCTGAATCGATTGACCTGATAAACGACTATTTGGACGGAAGCACAACAGCTACATGGGGCTTTACGGGGGCTACCGGAGCGGCCTCCAACAGTCAAAAGTTCTGCATTGAGTCAGTGAGTACGGGCAAAGATTGTTGTGACGACCTCTACCTACGCACCGACAATCAACCGTGCAGTGGAGCCATTATGGCGGGACTTTGGACCTCCGATCCTGCTTGTGGTGACTTGTCGATCAATATGCTGGGTTTTCAGCAAGTGTATCAGGGACCCGGCTATGTAATTGGAGTTTACACCCTGGCGCCTCAAACTTCAAATAGGTACCGCATTCAGTTGGTTAATAACGAAGGAGATGTGATTTGCGAGAAGGTGGAAATTCGAAACTGCGACTACATCATCGATTCCTGTGATCCCTGGTCGGTGTATTCAAATGTCTCTTATACCACGCCTGGATGGGAAGACCTGTTTGTGGAAGAAAACCCGTACATGCCGACTCCGGTATATGCTATTCGGGTAGACGGAGTAGTAACGGTTGACGGCTTCGGAAGTCCAATAGCGATACCTACCAGTGCTTCGCCCGGAGCATTGCACATCGGTTCTGTTGATCCTGCCACAAGCCCCAACCCAACGGTGGAGTTTTTAGACGTTGGCTATGGCGTCATCTGTTCCCGTACCCTGAGTGTAAATGGAGTTGGAGGCGGTCCTTCGCCCCGCCTGTCGGTTGACCACAACAAAAAACAGGCTACTACAACGCCCTTGCCTGAGATGATGCTGATGCCCAACCCCTCCCGAGAGCAAACCACCGTTACCTTTTACCTGCCTCAGTCAGCTTCATTGCAGTGGGAGGTGCTTTCCCTGGAAGGAAAGCGGGTTGCCTCGACCGGAGTTTTGAAGCGTCAGGAAGGTCCTCAACAAATCGAGATCTCCACCGAAGCATTGCCTGACGGTATTTATGTGTTGCAGTTGCACACTCCGTGGGGAACGCAAACAGAAAAGCTAGTGGTTCAGCATTGATCCAATAGTTTTTGGGTAGACCCAGCCCCGGGCCACCATTCTATATGGAGGTTCGGGGTTGTTTTTTCGAGGAGAATCTTTAGGTATACTTTGAACTCCGCCAGAGGTTTTTTACCTTGAAGAGGCCCACAGCTTGATCGTTGCCCCAGTCTTGGAATCAACTCCTGGGCCCGGATTGTACCACCAAGAAGCAACACCATTGAGCATTCGAACCATTCTTGTGGAAGACGAGCTTGCACCGCGAAGGCGGCTCTTGCGCCTGATTGAGCAGGCGCACCCAGATCTAAAAATTTGCGGCACTTTTTCCCGTGCCTCCGAGGCAAGAGTGTATTTGTCCGAGTCTAAAGTCGACCTGGTTTTTCTCGACATTCATTTACCGGGGGAGAGCGGCTTCGATTTGTTGGACGCATTTCCCGAGCGGTCCTTTCAGGTGATCTTTGTAACTGGTTACGATCATTATGCCATTCGGGCCATCCGGTGTCAGGCCTTGGATTATTTATTGAAGCCCGTTGATCGGAATGCCTTGAAAGCAGCCATCGGCCGAATCAAGGAAAGCATCGTCACCCAGAAACCGGAAATACCTTCGAAAAAAGAAGCCTCGGGCCATCCAGATTCGTTGACCCTTTACCACCGGGATGGATTCGACCTCGTGCGGTTTGTTGACATTCTTTATTTAAAAGGGGAAGACAACTACACCCGGTTTTTTCTCGAAGACGGCACTTTCAAGTTGGCAACGCGGACCTTGCGTGAGTTTGAAAACTTATTGGCACCGGTAGGCTTCATTCGAATTCACAAGTCTCATATCGTGAATCCGAGATGGATCAAAAGTTACCGCTTTGAAAATTCAGGTCGAGTAGAAATGATCGATGGCCAGTGGTTAGACGTTTCCAGAAGGCGGAGCGAAATGCTTTTCGCGCAACTCGACCGCTTTAGCATCAGTACCCGTTCGCGCATTGGGTTTCGGTCGTGATGCACCTCTTTTCTTCCAATTTGAAAATTTGATTCCTGTAGTGGTGTTGGAGAAGAGCTTTTCTGCAAGCCATTGATTCACTTTAAAGTGAATCAATGATTAAGCTTGCTTTTAAATTGTTTCTATAAATTAGTCAAAGTCGTTGACCGACCTGAATAAAAAGGGTAAATCGAAAAACCGATGAAACAAAAGCACCAAGCCTTCGATCGGTTGTTGGAAAAGGCAACGCCGGAACAAGAGCGTCAAGTCTCCCTTAGCCTGGACATTGTTTTAAAAATTGAAGCCATCCTCGATCGAAGAGGAATGTCCCGAAAAGAATTGGCTGCTGCCATGGGAAAACGAGAATCGGAGATCAGCAAATGGATGTCGGGTGTGCACAATTTTACTTTGCTGACCCTTGCGAAGTTGGAGGTGGTGTTGGGAGAACCCCTTTTGTTGGTTTCGAAAGAAAGAGAAAAGCGGGACTAAGGCTTCAACGGTTTTACTTTCGAATAATGAAAACGTAGAATTTTCACCAGCTTTCGTTTTTCAAAAAATCGAGTTTCGATGGGTAAACCAGCATCGTTGTAGTTGGTGATTTCAGATGTTTCAATCCGAATCTCTCCCCGGGCAAGGTACTTGTATTCCTTAATTCGACCGTAGGCATCCGACTTTTTTATTTCAATAAGCTGCAAGGGATTTTTACCAACTGATGAGAAGATTTTTTCTGTTCTGTAGAGCCCTTCAGATTGGGATACAGATCGCCAACGAAAATGTACGGTATCCATTTCAAAAGAGACTACATCAAGGATAAGCTGACCTACGGAGTCTACAATGGAATAGGTGATAGAATCAACTTTGTCAAAATCATTTTCAGGATTACGTAATTGACGATAACCGAGTGATGAACTTATTTGGCTTCCGTCATATCGATAAATAATATAATTCTTTAAAAACCTGAAAGAAGCATACTCGTTTCTTCTGTACACTTGGCCATTTTCATTGTAATAGAAGGTTTTGTAAATGGAAAATGTATCGGCAAGGTGTGACTTATGGGTTACACTATCCAATCTTCCTCGGGAGTAGTGGTATTGGGTAAATTCTGTGACGAACTGTTTCTCATGGGGGTATGGACGATGGATTTGATGCTGGCGTTCGGAAATTAGACCATCAGAATTATAGAAGGAAAAAATAGATGTTGTATTTACCAATAGCCCCCTTTGCTCTTTTTTTCGGGAAAAAATTTCTCCATAAGGTCCTGCTATACTTTGAGAGGTAAAGAACTTGTCTCTATCCCACTCAAATGAAAAGGTAGTGTCATTAGCGTAATACCAAACCTCAACCAAGGCACTGTCTTTCCGCTTTTTTAATCCACTCCGTCCTTCGAATTGATAAACGCTTACCTGTTGTTGGTCGGCAGTGTAGTGCTGAACTCCTTCTGGCCAATAGTAGTAGGCGTTCGTTTGAGCATACGTCATCGGCATGGCCCAAAGCAACACAGATATGATAAAAGCAAAGCGCACTAAAAACGAAATTACAATCCGCTAAGAGAAACTGCTTTCTTTGTAGCAACAACCATGCTTCAAAATACCCTTCGAAAAAACCTGATTCTACTGGTGCTCATCTTGGCAGGAGAGAGCATTTTCTTTCTGCCCTTTGTGCTGGTTCGCATCTTTCGGCCAGTGTTTTTGCGGGTCTTTGAGTTGAGCAACCTGGAGTTGGGGGCTTGTTTTTCGGTGTATGGTGTGGTGGCAATGGTGGCTTACTTTTTTGGTGGCCCTTTGGCCGATCGCTTTTCCTCACGCAACCTGATGTCCGTTGCGCTCTGGGCTACTGGCTTAGGCGGCATTTACCTTTCTTTTCTGCCCGATTTGTGGGCCTTACGCTGGCTTTACGGCTTTTGGGGGCTTACTACCATTCTCTTGTTTTGGGCAGCCATGATCCGAGCCACCCGCGATTGGGGTGGTGCCGCACACCAAGGAAAAGCCTTTGGTTGGCTGGAAGGAGGCCGAGGGTTAACGGCTGCTCTGTTGGGCACCTTGGCTTTGAGCATCTTCTCTTCCGAAAGTGATGCTACCGGAGTCTCGGTTTTTCAGCAAGTGATTCGAATTACCTCAGCCGTAACTTTGGCCGTGGGCGGATTGGTTTGGTTTGCAGTGCCATCGCAGGCCGCTGAATCAAAGGAAGCAACACCCAAAGCAAGTTTTTCGCACGTTTTAGACCTCGTTCGACGACCCACCGTCTGGCTTCAGGCCGGCATCATCGTTTGCGCTTACGTGGGTTATAAGATCACCGACGATTTGTCTTTATACGCGCACGAGGTGTTGCATTTCAATGAAGTAAAAGCCTCCGCAGTGGGCACGGCCGCCATTTGGATGCGGCCGGTTTTTGCCCTGTTTGCCGGCTTACTGGCCGACCGCTTAAGTGGAGGCAAAGTCCTTAGTGCTTGTTTTGCTTGTACCGTTTTTGGAGGAGCTGGTTTGGCACTGGGAATTCCGGGGAACCTCGCCTGGTTAGCATTGATAACCATGGCGTTGGCATTGGCTGGCATCTATGGTCTGCGAGGCGTTTATTTCGCGGTGATGGGCGAGGGGAAAATACCAACCTACGCTACCGGAACAGCAGTAGGCATTATGTCGGTAGTGGGGTATACACCCGATGTCTTTATGAGCCCTTTGATGGGTTGGATATTGGACTCCTATCCTGGTCCCGTTGGTCACCAAGGAGTATTTGGTGTATTAGTGGTTTTTGGATTGTTAGGCCTGTTGCTCTCGTTACTTTTTCTTCGAAAGACGCTGAAATAGTAGGTTGTCTAACTTCAAAAAGTTAATCGCAGCGGCCTTATCGCTTCAAATTAAATCGTTTTTAGCGGGCCTAAAAAAGAGAGAAATTTGAGTTGCCATAACCAATTTGTCAAAATAAACGTATTACATTCTGAATGAATTGATTAGTGATAACAGGATTACTGTTTGATGACCGCTTCGATCTCCGTATACCAATTTGAAAATCGACATTCTACTTCTGGTCGACCGAAGCGAATGGTGCTGTTAGCCACGTGTATTTTTGAACCAAATCTATGCTCAAGTCTACCCTCCCCTGGATTAAAGAAATCGATACCTTAAAATACCAAAACGCGAACCTGCACCAGCTGATGAAGGAGACCAACGCCTTTATTCATCAAATTGCTGATGGAAACTTCAATACAGAACTTTCCGAAGGTTTGAAAGACAGTGCCATCGGGGAAACCCTCGATCAACTGAAAAATAACCTCCTCCACACACGAGAGGAAGCAAGTCAGCGAAATTGGATCAACGTAGGCCAAGCCGAGTTTGCCGAAATTTTGCGGAATAAGACATCTTTGTCTTTCGAGCAGGTGACCGATCGTATCCTTTCCTACCTCGTTAAATACGTTGGTGCCCTTCAAGGAGCTATTTTTCTGGTTTCAGACACCCTTGAAGATGAAGAACCAAGCCTGGAAATGATTTCTTGCTATGCGTATGCACGAAAGAAATTTTTGCAGCAAAAAGTGGGTATTGGCGAAGGACTAACGGGACAGTGTTTTCAGGAAAAAGCCCCCATCTACATTACCGATTTGCCGGAAGGCTTTGCGACCATTCAATCGGGTCTAGGCGACAGTAGCCCTCGCGCGGTTTATTTGTCTCCGCTAATGATCAATGAACAGGTGTTTGGAGTAATTGAACTGGCCACTTTAAAAGACTTTGAGCCTCACCAACGAGATTTCATCCAAAAGCTATCGGAGAGCATTGCTGCCAGTATCAAAGGCGTACAGGATTCGGAGAAAACGGTGAAGCTGCTTGAAGAAAGCCAGGAAAAAGCCAACCAATTGCTCGCCCAGGAGGAGGAGATGCGGCAAAACAACGAAGAGCTAATCGCCACTCAAGAAGAAATTGCAAGAAGAAACCAGGAGATTGAAGAAGCAAATGCTGAGATGGCAGGCCTTTTAACGTGGATTGATGTCACAATGGCTAAAATTGAGTTTCTACCCAATGGCGAAATTCTAAATGTCAATGCCAACTTTCTCAAAACGACGGGTTATCGGAAAGAAGAAGTGATCGGCCGGCACCATCGCATGTTCGTTTCTCCATCTCACGCCAGTTCTTCTCAATACCAACAGTTTTGGGACGACCTTGCGGCAGGAAAACCCTCCAACGGAACCTTTCAAAGGGTTGATAAACAGGACAATCCGATATGGTTAAATGCCATTTATAACCCTATTAAGGATCGGAACGGCAAAGTGGTAAAAGTGATCAAGTTGGCGACTGATATCACCACTGAGCGGGAGAATCTTGCGTCTGGCGAAGGATTGATGGCCGGAGTAAATGCCACGATGGCCACGATTGAGTTTCTACCCAACGGAGAGATTTTAAAGGCCAATGAGAACTTCCTTCAATTGATGCAATACGACCTTTCCGAGATCCAAGGCCAGCACCACCGCATGTTTGTCGACCCGGAGGAAGCAAATAGCGAGGCATACGCCAACTTTTGGACCGGCCTGGCCTCGGGCGAATCCTCCACCGGAGTGTTTTATCGTCGAACATCGGAGGGCCGAAAGGTCATCCTCAATGCGATCTACAGCCCAATCCGCGATGCCAGCGGCAAAGTGGTAAAAGTGATGAAACTGGCGACTGACATCACCGATGAGCGGGAGAACCTGGCGTCTGGTGAAGGATTAATGGCCGGAGTAAATGCCACGATGGCCACGATTGAGTTTCTACCCAACGGAGAGA
>CALCCE010000189.1 GCA_937899835.1 uncultured Flavobacteriales bacterium
TAGAAACCCACCGCAAAGCCCTCATGAAAAAACTCGATGTGGCCAACATGGCCGGTCTGGTAAGGATCGCGGTGAAGGAGGGCTTGGTGTAAAAGGCTGGGCTGGTTTCCTTCTACGATTCTTGCTTACTCCAACCTTTGTTTTTTCCGAACCAAGTTTTTGCCTTTGGAATATGCAAACCGGTTCATTCGCAGCAGGAATTGGTTGGCAGCTTGAAAAGAAGACATAAAAAAACCGCGCCCTCGGAAGGAGGGCGCAGGCTTTTTTGAGTTGAATTAGAGTTATACAATTATTGATCTAAAACCTTTTTTGAAAAATCTATTGCATTATCTGGAGAAGGCTCTCGAATTGCCACCCATCTTGGGTATTTATTGATTGGTGGTTGTGGTATCGGTTGTTGTTGCTGGTTTATACTTTACATAATTGTTTCCTGAGGTCCACCTGTTTTGCCTATTATGCTCGGTAGTATCTCTTGCTGGCATAACGTGCCCTGCTGCACCTTTACATTGATAGAGGCAATTTGCCGCCTTAACTTCTTCGGCATGAATCTTTTCAAGGTCACTCAAAGTGCTTTTCAAGGAATTTGATAGCTCCATCAGCGCCTTACCATATTTGCCATCAATACTTCCTTTTCCAGCCTCACCTTTGGTGGCAATGGCATTAGGTAAGTCTCCCATAATGTCCATAAAAGCACTAAAGTCAATTGAGCCCCAATCAGGATTATTAGAAGGTGTTCCAGGAGAATCCTCACTTGAGGATGCTGAGCCGTAGATTACAAATCCACCGATATCATCTATTTCAGGTACCCAAGCAAAGTAGTCCTCTATTTTTTGGTGTCCTACCTCAGCACCATCAAACCAAACGAAATCTTGGTCTTTTACTCCATTCTTTTTGTTGATTTTGGAAGTTTTTACTTCAGTCACCTTTCCATCCACTCCAACTGTTCGTAGAATTACTGTATTAAAGTCGTAGTAGTTGTTTACATAATGCCATGTATCCCCAATACCATCTACATACCTTTTCTGACCATCAGTCATGATTTTATTGGATTTCTTTTGCTCAACCGTAACTTCTCCAGTCTTCTCATTCTGGGTAAAAATGGTAATTGTCTCAGTTTCACCGTCTGGATCAATATAAAGAATCGGATTATCTAAGAATGCTTTGTATGGAGACCATCCAGGTTGCCTTTTAAACTGAGGATCAATTGATGCCCATCTTCCTGTTCTGGAATCATAAAGACGTGACCCAAAGTCATAGCTATTGTTTGTTCCACTCCATTCTTCATCCTTCTCCATTCCATTAAACCCATATCTGTAAGCACCATTTGTTGCGGTCCAGCTTCTACCGGGCATAACCCATCCAAAGGGATAATAATCATGCGCAGCAACAACATCTGCCTTGAAATTGTCGCAACTGGTTTGGGTCGACACAAAGTCGTCCAGATACATGGAAGCCAAAGCTCCATTGATCAGGTTTTCAATTCTCACCGATATGGAGTTAGAAGTCGGTGTGAAGGTGAAATCTACCATACCCGTAGTTGAATTGAACGTTTGTGCGCCCATGTAATTCCAGTTGGGCAAATCATACACAATTAGCTTGGCAATATGCCCTGCCGAAGCAGTAAGTTTTGCTTGCACCCGGTAGGTTTCTCCTGCCACTACCGTAAAGTTTTGGTAAGCGCCATTGTACAGGTTGGAGGTAGAGATTTCCATGCGGCCATTGTTTAGCGAAAGGGAAGCTGCACCTGCGTTGCTCCATTGGCTTACGTCAGCGGCTGTCACAAAATGATTCGCGTTTAGCACGCACCCTTCGTTCTTACGCCGATCGGTGAGCACTGTATTCACATTGCCCAAGTGGTTTTTCAACTCAAAGCGCTTGTTGCCATGGTCGTGTTTCACCACATCGCTGCCGCCTTCGTAATCTTCGAAAAAGACGGTTTTGCCGTTGGCATCCACAATCTCGATGTCGTCAATGTAGCAGGTTCCGGTCACGTTTCCTGCATTTACCAGCGCTGCGGTAAGTCGCTGTAAAAACTGTAGGTACATCTCGTTGGTAGAAGCCGTGAACGAGTAACTATAGGTGTTGCTCACCAGGTTCTCCTGATAAACCATGCTAAAACTGCTGGTCACTGGATTCTCCCTTACCGACACGGCAAAGTTTTGGAAGGGTGATCCTGCTGTGAAATTGAAGCGCAAGGTGTACGACTGTCCGGCAACGCCTTTAAAAGGAATCCGCACGCCGGAGTGGTGCCCATCCATGCTCAGTTTCAAGCGACCGTTCTCTATTTCAAAGGCTGCCTTTTCGCCAGGGTTCGATTGTACATAGCCATCGAGGTAGGTGATGTCTGATACGTTGCCAATGGTAAACACCTTGGTTCCAACGTCAATCGTAGCTGGGTAGCGCACTTTTGCCATCCGTTTATCACTTCCATGCATCCCGATACGTTCAGCACCATACATGGGTCGTTCGGTAAGTTTCAACTCATCTGTGTAATACCCGCTACCTGATGGAGCAAAGGTTCTATCATAATTAGCAATCGTATTTCCAGATGGGTCACGCATGTAGTAGGTAAATTTCCAATGACTTTGGTCGGTTAGGTTGCCAGAACCATCTTTTGGTTTGACCAATTTCTCTACACGGTTCCCCATACCATCGTAACCGAATTCGAGATCGGGTGGATAACTGCCATTGACCTGGCACCCAGGAATCCGTTTAACAGCTTTCACCTTTCCATTGGCATACCAATCAATATCCTGAATGCATTCAGACTTGTCAACCTTCAGATTCCCAATTGGATCGTATTCGTAATTTGCCAAGGGTTGGTCTTCAAAATCGTTGTTGTAGTTGGCTGAACCAGGCGAGACATCACGAACTCGTTTCAGTTGGTTAGAGCCTGTATGATACTTGTAATTCAGCTCATCCATTTCCAGACCGCCTGCACTCAGAGCACCGTTTCGATCCAAGTCGATCAGGTTACCATTTTTATCGTAGCTGTAAAATAGTAAGTAATCATCCGAGTCTGGATTCCCCAAAATCCACTGGTTGAGATTCCGGTCAAAAGCCCGTTCTACCCTTCCTCTCTTGATGCGGTGCATCTGGTCGTAACGGTACCGCATTGCCTGCGGACCTTGTCCATTTTGCATAAATTTCCCAATGGCTGTAACAACATTATTAATGTTACCATTGTAAAGATCTTTACCTACTAGGTTAGCTTCTAAATGACTACCTCCTCGGTCAGCTAAAAATTGAGTAGATCCAACGGATTTATAGTCAATGTCAGAACCTTCGTTGAAATATCCCAATGAAAGACCAAACTCATCTTGAGCAACCAAAGCGTTAAGGTTATTTGCCGCAACATGGTAACCATCCACCCCTAAATCAGTTTCTGGCCGAAGCGCCTCTGAGTTGATGCCTTTCATCCATCCTTGAATGCTGTAAGCATAGTCCAAACCTTGCACTTTCAGGTCTCCCAGTTCAATGCGCCTTCTTGGCCCATGTGGTAAATATTCATAATCGGCATCTTCATCCCAGGAATGACCATCAATTGAGACCCAAACTTTTTTGAGACGATTATCCGAGTCATAAGAATACCTATGATGCATTTCATCCTTTTTTCCACGTTGATAGGTAATCTCGTGCACCTTACCGCTAACCAGGTCGTATTCATAATCCAGCACCTTGTAGCGTTGCCCCAAATCTTCTAACAATTTGAATTCCTGTACCATTTGCTTGACATTGCCGTGAATGTCGTAGCTAAAGTATGTGGCGTAATCATAGTTAGCGGGGTCTCCATCATCAGCTTTTTCATATACCACGCTGGCTATGCGATTGCGCAAATTTTCTTGTGAATAGGGCGTAGCATAAGGCGAAGTACTATAGAAAGTCTCAGTAACTTCATACTTCTGATAACTATTGTTGGTTAACCATATCAGGAAGTCGGAATAAATGACTTGACCTTGCCCGTTTTGTAGTGTATTTATTGCATCAGAAGGTAGCCCCCCTGTCCGAATTTCACCACCTTCAACCATCCGGCCAAGTTCATCGTATCTTATATAGGAATAGCGATTCTCAGGCTCTTGTCGCGAGTCTTGAGACAACACAACTCGACCCAACTCATCATACCACATGTAATTGGCGTAATCGTTCGTACCGCCACCCAGGTTGTCCATATCCGGACTGCGCTGTTCCACCAACTGCCCTAAGGAGTTGTAGTGATAGGTAGTGGCCATGCTGTGCTTGGGAT
>CALCCE010000190.1 GCA_937899835.1 uncultured Flavobacteriales bacterium
TTCCGTCCGAAGGCTTCATAGGCGTATGGTTTTGTGGTTTCATCATCCACACCCATGGCGGCCGCAAAATTCACCAGCAAGGTTTCGGCACGAACCCGAAGGGCTTGACCTTGATCGTGAAGTTTTGAGGTCGACACCTTGATCGATGAAATCCCAAACATCGGAGCCAGTGAAGTTGGAGAGGCAGGATATTCTCCAAAGCATCAAGCCTTTTGAAAACAAAAAGAATGGAAAAAAAGAGGAAAAGATGGAGCGACCATCGATGTCAGGCAATGGAATAGCCGATCCCTAAAATGGGAAGGTTAAAGTTGTTGTGCTCGCTCTCAAAATGCAAAAGCAGCTAAGGCCACTTTTTATATGATTGGTGTGGCGAGCCATGTATTAGAGGAAAGAAGAGAGGGGCTTATTTATCCAGCAGGTACTGCATTTCAAAAAGCTTCAACTGGGTTTCGAATAGTTTCAGACGCAGTTCCAAAAGCTCATCGTTCTCTTTGTTGCTGCTCTTGCCTTTCTTTTTAAAAAGACCGGCCAATTTAGACCCACCACCAGAAGGACTGCCCGAAGAAGAACCAGAAGCACCACCAACGTTGGTTGCTGCTACAGCGGTTTTCTTTTTAGCCTTTTTCTCACGCTTCACAATACCGTTGTCTGCTTTGGTACGGTTGAAATTGAAACGAAGCCCTAAACCAATGTAAGTGTACTTGTCGTAGGCTGACCAATTCCGCACCCAACTGTCCAATTCATCAGTGAAAGTGTTGCGCATGTTCACCAAACAGAAAGCATCGGTTTTGTAGTTAACCCGATACATCACATTGAAACCTACCGGAACAATGATAGAAGTCACAGGCTCTGTCTTGTCCAGTAATAGTTGCCCGTCAGAACTGTTCAAAGGCGCATATCCGGCCCAACCTTTTCGCAAGCCAGAATTCAACTGAATCAATTGGGAGCGAAACGAAGTCTGTCCAATACCAAGTTGACCCATTAAGACGAAACGTTTTTGCTTTTTGAGCAGAGCACGCGTGATGTCGTAGGTCAGGTTGAGAGAAACATCATAGAACTGGGCCTCAAAAATATATTGAGACCTGGGGTCGAGCAATTGACCACGCTCTCCTTTCAAACTACCCTGGGTATATTGTAAGGTAACTCCAAGGCCATACTTTATTTCCCTACTGATCGAACCCGCCCAAGCGAAACTGGTGCTTTTGCCCCAATCTTCAGGTGAAGGCAAGCGATCGTACAACGCAACATCCCCTTGAAATACACCCCAGCCGCCTGACAACTCAACTGAAAAATTGTTGAAGGCAGCGGGAAGAGGTTTATCATCGTAGTCGTCACCCTCCTTCACTGGACCGCCTGCTTTAACAGAAAGGCCAAGTAATAGAAAGAGAGCGAACGCAAGAAGTTGACTTCCGTAAATGGAGTTCCTGATCATTTCCAGCAAATGTGGACCAAAGTTAGAAATTTGCTTCTTAAACTCTACTGTAACGTATCAAGATGCAAAGGGTTTCAGAAAAGAGCCCCTGAAAATCACCTATCTTTACCCGCTGTGCAGAACCGACTGATTCAAATACCTGCCACACGTCTGGCCCTTTTGTTGTTGTTGTTCTTGAACGATTTTCAAACCCTTCAGGCCCAGCGTATTCCGAACCTGGAAAAAGAATATTTTCCCAACAACAAGCCAAAGAATTTTACCATTTGGGCGGCCAAATATGCTGCACTTTCTTACCGATTTGGCAAACAAGTAGCCTACGCCAGTGATATGGAAGTGGGCTTGCGGGCAGCCGATTCAGCCACCATTTACCGCGACCTTTCCCTCATTGCAGTGGATAGTGCCGTTTTGAGCATTGGAGATCCCAACCTTTCCGACTCGCTGCGCATTGCGGTAGAATACCTCCGAGTCTCAGTAGAAAACCAGCAAAAAAATTACGATGCACTGCAAAAGGTATTTTTCAGTGCCAGCCTCGAAGAAATACGCAGAAACGGTCAGAATGCCATGTTTGCGGGAGGTAATGCCGCGGTAGATGCATATACTGCCTCGCTCTACATCTCCGGAAATAAACTACCTGAAGAAGAGGAGCTGGTAGATGTGATTCTGGTTAAACGATTGGAAGTAGACGAGTCAGTGTTTTCAGGATTGGTTTCAGATTACGAAGACAAAGTGAAAAGCATTGATGCCAAAATTGAGACCGAAACCGACGGCCTGTTCGACATCCCTGACGACCGGGTAGATGCCGCCAATGCAAAGATTGACTCGTTGATCAAAGTGCGCGAAATGCTCATGAACCGCCTAACGGGAACCAATCAACGGCTCAAAGACGTTTCCGATAAACTCTACGACGAGCTTTCCAAAAACCTGTACGCCTCAGGCGAAACCCCAGAGGCCGATTTCGGTATTGGCGATGCCAGTGAAAAAGAGGTAATCTATGACCCTAAACTGCCTACAGGGCTCACGTATCAGGTGCAGATTGGATATTACTCGGTAGATACCTATCCAGCATGGGCCGATAAGCTCTTCCCGGTATTCGGTTATCGCATTTCCAACCAATACATCCGATACAGCACAGGCATTTTCTATTCCTATTTCGATACCGCAGAAGCCCGTGCGAAAATCCTGGAATTCAACGTGCCGGATGCTTTCATCATCGCTTATCTCAATGGCGAAAAGATCAGCACCTCACAAGCCATCCGAATCGAGCGGAAGCAAAGCATCTTAAGGGCTCGATAATCAATTGCATTCTACGAAACCAATCGACGGTGACCGATCCAAACCATCCGTCGGTTGATGTAATCGGCATTGACGAAGGAAGCGTTGCCTGCGGGGTTGCCACCGGAAACATGAAAATCTGAAAAGGCTGCCGCCTGGTTTACCCAAATGTAGCCCGTCAAATTGAAGGAAACTCCAACAAAGGCCTCTTCCATAGCCTCTTGGATGGCCCTTTCGATGTCAGGATCAGTGGTGTAGGCCGCGCACGTAAGGGCGCCTTGTCGGGCTGCCAGTTGGCTGGCCAATTCGATGGATTGGTGGGTATCTCGGGTTTGGACCACCACAGCAATGGGGCCAAACAATTCGCTTTCAAAAAGGTCTACCTCCGAAGCCTGGGTTTCGAGTAAGGTAGGTGAACTCGTTCTGGCCTTAGGATAATCGGAGTGGCGAAAAGCATGGGCCTCCAAAACTACTTTAGCTCCCAATGCATTCGACTCTTTTACCCGGTCGAGTGTGCGATTGCTTTGTAGCGCTGCCATGGTTCCCGGTCCGAGCTTGGGGTGCTTTACTAAACCTTCGATGCTTTTGCGCAATTTTTCGACCACCTCTTGGTAAGGAATGGTCTGGTCGCCTTCCTTGATTCCCCCTTTAGGAATAAAAAAGTTTTGAGGAGCCGTACACATCTGGCCCGAAAAGAGGGTAACTGCAAAAGCCAGATTTTGCAACACCGCTTTTAAGTCATCTACCGAATCAAGAATCACCGGATTGACACCAGATTTTTCAGTAAACAACACCTTGTTGGGCAAAGACTCCAGGTATTTTCCAAAGGAGGTACCACCGGTGTAATCAATGAGTTTTACCGCGGGATGTTCTGCCAACTCCCGGGTAAGGGGAGCATCAAAATTATCGGGTGCCAATTGTACTTCATGGCCACTGAATCCCGCTTCTTGCAGCACCTTTTGAAGTTCGGCCACCACCATAGCAATAGGCAGAATGGCTCCCGGATGAGGTTTCACAATCACCGGATTGCCAACGGCAAGGTTGGCAAAGATGCCAGGAACTGAATTCCAGACCGGAAAGGTGGAGCAGCCAATCACTAAACCAATGCCCTTGGGGACCGGCCGGAAAGTTTTGTCCAGCGCTACATTGAACTTACCCATCGGCTTTTCCCAACGCACTGTCTCAGGATACCGGTTTTGCTCTAAAAAGGCTTGTGCTACTGCTTCGAGCGCACGGTCGCTGGCGTGTGGCCCCGAGGCTTGAAACGCCATCATAAAAGATTGGCCAGAGGTGTGCATGGTGGCGTGCGCCAACTCAAAAAAGCGCCCTTTAATGCGCTCCAACACTTCGATCAATATTCCTGTACGCATTTCCACACCAGCCTGTTTCCAGGCCTTAGAAGCAGCTTTTGCCTCTTCAAGCAAGGTATCCGACGACACTTTTGGATAACGAATTCCCAAATTTTCCAGGGTCCAAGGCGATTGTTCATCGCTAGTCAGTTGTCCCTTTCCGGAAGCCATTAAATCTTCAAATGGCCGATTCAAGTGTTGGGTAAAAGCCTTTTCGCCTTCCTTGTATCCGTTTTCTCCCCAAGCCGAATGGTGCTCCGGATAAGGTGTATAGAAACTGCGTTCGCCTAAAGCCTTGCAAGCCTCCTGAAGAAGCGCCTCATGTTTGCTAAAAAGTGATGCCATAGTAAAATCGATTCTGTCTTGCTGGTGACCCTACAAAAATAAGAGGTCTTTTCTTTCGCTGTCATCCCCTGAGCGTCCTCGAACGAAATCTTTTAAAAAAAATTTGTGGAATCTGATCCGCCTTTTCACCACACCACCGAATGGGGATTCACCACTCGAATGCCCAATGTTAAGCAATTGTTATGCGCAAGGTTTGGAACAGTTATTGGTTGAATGTGTATTCCCAATCGCTCCTCTCTATGATTCAAACGCTACCCTACCAGAGATTTTCCACGCTTTGCTGCATAGCGCACCCAAAAAATAAAAACGGGAAATCATGAGCAACCTGCGCTATTTTGCGGCCTCCCTCATCGGAGTCGTTTTGCTGGCTTCGCTGGCCTTTGCACCCTTGCAATTCAAAGACAACGCCTTTCTCACCAACCTCAAAGGACGACTGGCCATTTACCAGGAATCGCTTCCAGCGGAAAAGGCCTACTTGCAATTCGACCGGACCTTATACGAGCCTGGCGAAACCATTTGGTTCAAAGCATGGCTAAGCGATGCGCAAAACCATACTCCCTCCAAAGCCAGCCAGGTAGCCTACGCTGAATTGGTTGACCCCAAAGGAAACGTAAGTGCCACCTTAAAAATGGTAGCACTCGAAGGCACCGCCAAAGGCAGCTTTACCATCGGAGAAAACGCACCGGGAGGTCTGTATAAAGTGCGTGCCTACACCACTTGGGCAAGATCGTCCGGGCAAAAATACCTCTTCGAAAAAACCATTACGGTGCAAGCCGTCACCCTTCCCAACTTGCGCATGAACCTCGACTTTGCCCGGGAAGCTTACGGTCCTGGTGATAAAGTGCTGGCAGAGCTGAAGTTGGAAGATCTGGCCAACCGGCCCTTGAAAAATCACGAATTCAATTACCTCGTTCAGCTGCAAGGAAAAACCATCCTGCAAGCTTCCGGCAATACCGATAGCAAAGGAAAGTCGGATGTCCAGTTCGAATTGCCCAAAGACCTCGCCAGTTCCGATGGTTTGCTCAATGTGCAAATCCCTTACCAAGGTTTAACCGAGTCGATTTCCCGGTCCGTTCCCATTGTGTTGAACAACATTCAGCTGCAGTACTTTCCAGAAGGAGGAGACCTGGTAGCTGGTGTTAGAAGCAGGGTTGCTTTCAAAGCCGTAGATGAGTTTGGCGAACCGGCAGACGTATCGGGACAAGTATTGGGCAAGTCAGGAAAAGTAGTAGCTGAATTTTCCAGCTTCCACCAAGGCATGGGAGCATTCGAGCTCACACCAAAACCAGGGGTGAGTTACCAGGTGAAACTCACCCAGCCCGTCAATAAAATGCTGCGGGAGCTACTTCCGGCAGCGAAACCCCAAGGATACACCCTCACCACCAAAACTTTCGAGAATCGGGTAAACGTCACGGTGCACAACCCTGGCAAAGAACCCGTTTCCATTCTGGCTCAAATGCGAGGTGCCACACAATTTTCAAGCGAAATCCCCGGAAAGGAAGGTACTACCGGGTTTGATATTTCCACCAACAACATGCCTTCAGGCGTATTGCAAATCACCTTGTTCGACCATTTGGGCAATCCGCATTGCGAACGACTGGTGTTTGCCAATCCCAGCAAGCAACTCAACATCAAAGTAAGTACCGACAAAGAAAAGTACCTGCCACGCGAAAAAGTAACCCTGGATTTAGAAGTAACCGACGACCAAGGAGCTCCAACCCCTGCCAACCTTACTTTAGCGGTAGTAGATGACAAACTGCTCAGTTTTACCGACGATAAAAGCGACAACCTGCTGTCGTACCTCTTGCTATCATCAGAAGTAAAAGGGACGATCAAAGAGCCCAATTTCTATTTCGATCCTGAAGAAGAAAAGGCAGTTCAAGCCCTGGATTATCTGCTCATGACCCAAGGTTGGCGCAGGTTCAAATGGGAAAACTGGCAAGAGCAAACCGTTCAGGATTGGCTCAAGGCGGCTTCGGAGCGGGAGTTGGAAACCGCAGTGGTAAAAGGCACGGTTAAAAAAGTGTATGGCAATGAAGGCATCTCCAACATTACGGTAACCGTAGTAGAAACTGGTGAGCAAACCCAAACCGATAGCAACGGACATTTTCAATTTAAAAACCTCGATTTGAGCCATCCCCGCTTGCTGGAGGCCCGCACTTCAGAAGGAAGAAAGTACAACTTGCATGTAGGCAGTTACAGCGTGAACCATATCTTGGGTGGCCGCTTACAAGGCACCGTAAAGGATGCAGAAAGCGGAGAACCGGTTCCTTTTGCCCGGGTGTATTTTGCTGGAACCAACCTGGGAACCACCACCAACGTGGATGGCTTGTATGCTTTTCCGGAGGGTGCCCAGCCTGGCAAAGAGCTTACCATTCAGGCCATTGGGTATAAAAATCAGAGGCAGGCCCTGAATGGGCAAAATCAGCATACGATTGCGTTGGAACAAGCAGATATTGAATTGCAGGAAGTTGCGGTATTTGCTAAACGAGAGCGCTTGTTGTTTGCGCCACAAGCTGAGTTTGATGCAGTACAAGTCATGCCTGCTGCCGCACCAGCGGTGCAACAGGTTCAAAATGCCCCGGCGGTCAAGGAACCCAAAATGAAGGCTCCGCCCCCTCCGGCTCCCCAGCGCCAGGTAGTGGAAGCAGTTGCAGAAGAAGCAGCTCCAATTGAAATGGAAGTAGCTTTTAATGAAGATGTTGCCGATTTTGCTTTTGGCGATTTGGCCGACGGAGCCATAGAGGCCAAGGCAGAGGCCGATAGGTTTCCTTATGTATTTCACTGGCAAGTGGGCACCATGCCCGCCCATAAAAAAGGCGAAGAAGGGCTGGCCAAAGAAATTCAAAGCCGTTTAGAGTATCCGGCTGCCGCCAAAGAGGCCGGCATAGAAGGCAAAGTATTTGTGCAATTCACCGTATTAGAAAATGGGCAGATTAGCAATCCGGTAGTGCTGCGTGGTGTAGGAGGAGGACTGGATGAAGCCGCCGTGAATGCCATTCGCCAGTTGGATGATTTCATACCCGGCGAAAACAATGGTAAACCTGTAGCCGTGAAAATGATTGCGCCCATTGTTTTCAAAGATCCTCACAAGATCGAAATAGTGATGGACCCGGTAAAAGCCAGCACCTATCAGGTAGCCACCGAATACCATACCCCGCGCGAATTCTATGCCCCCATCTACTCGGAAAACAAACAAACCGCCACGCGCAACGATTTTCGGAAAACCCTCTACTGGAACCCCGAAGTAAAAGTAGGACCGAACGGAAAAGCCAGCCTTACCTTCTACACCAACGATGCCATTAGCACCTTTAGAGCTACGGTGGAGGGTCTTTCTGCGCAAGGACAAGCCGGACGGGCCGAACACACCTTTTTTGCACAATTGCCGTTGAGTGCCAGCCTTCGTTTGCCGCCCTACCTCACCTTCGAAGACCAAATCTCGTTGCCCATCACCGTGCAAAATAACTCTGATAAAGCGCTGAACGGAACCATTGAGGTTGCTGCACCTGAAGCCTTTGTAGCCGCCAATGGGACCAACTTGGCGATCAGCATGGCCGCGAAGGAAAGCAAGACCTTTTACATGGATTTCGACATTCGCGGCCCGGCTGGACCCACATCGCTAACGGTAAAAGTGAGCGGCAAAAACCTGGAAGATGAGCAAACTAGAGCAGTAACCATTCTGCCCAAAGGATTTCCCGCGAATGCTTCGTTTTCCAGCGATCAACTGAGTGTAGAGCGGCAACTGGAAGTGCGCAATCGCATAGAAGGATCCATGACGGCTTCGGTAACCGTATACCCCACCATGATCAACGAAATTATGGATGGCGTGGCCTCGCTGTTGCGGGAGCCCGGCGGTTGCTTTGAGCAAACCTCGCGCAGCGCCTACCCCAACATACTGGCCTTGAATTACCTGAACGCGACCAACAGTGCCAGCCCAGAGGTACGCAAAAAAGCCGAAGGCATGGTCGAAAGAGGCTATGAGCGGCTCATCAGTTTTGAAACCGCTGAGAAAGGCTACGAATGGTTTGGCGGAGTGCCTGCCCACGAAGGTTTGACGGCTTATGGCCTGATGGAATTCGTAGACATGAAAAACGTTTACGCTTCGGTAGATGACGATATGATTGCCCGCACCACCAATTGGATGGCCAAAAGAAAAGACGGCAAAGGAGGATTCAAACGCAATTCCAAAGCCCTCGATAGTTTTGGCCGTGCCAGCGATCAGGTAACCAACGCTTATGTGGTATATGCCCTTTCGGAGGCCGGTTACAAAGATTTGGAACTCGAACTGAATCAGGCCGACGAAGAAGCGCACCAAACCAAAGATGCTTACCGACTGGCCTGTGTAGCGAACGCGTGGTATAATTTGGGTATACCCGCCAAAGGAAACAAAGCACTGCAGGCCGCCTTAACCAAAGGGGCGGATACCGACTTTGCCAACCTCACCACCGACCATTCCATTACCCGGTCTACGGGGCAAAACCTGGAAGTTGAAACCGTTTCATTAATGATTCTGGGCATGTTGCAATCGCCCAAAGATTTTCAAATGCCTTTGCGCTCAGCCGTACAACATTTGATGGGCTTGCGCTCCCACGGTGGACGCTTTGGGTCTACTCAGGGCACTATCCTGGCCTTGAAAGCCCTCACCCAATTTGCCGAGTACAACAAACGCACAGCGGAAAGCGGAAAGATCGTGGTATGGGTCGACGGAGAAAAAGTGGCTACCCATCGTTATGAGGCCGGTACCAAAGGTCCCATCGAGATCAAGGGCCTGGAAGAACACCTGGCACCGGGCAAGCACACCGTGAAAGTGAATTTTGCAGAAACGAAAACCGCGCTGCCTACCACCTTCAATGCCAATTGGAATACGCGTTTGCCCAACAACCAAAAAGGCTGTGTACTGGATCTTAAAACCCAGCTGAATAGCAACAAAACCACCATGGGAGAAACGGTTCGGCTGAGCGTGGAACTGGCCAACACCACCAGCGAAGGGCAACCCATGGTCGTGGCCAAATTGGGGATTCCCAGCGGACTGAGCCTGCAACCCTGGCAATTGAAAGAATTGATGGAAAAGCAGGTCGTTGATTTTTACGAGATACACCAAGAATACCTCGTACTCTACTACCGCGACATGGCTCCCAACGAAAAACACACCATTCAACTCGACCTAAAGGCAGAGGTGCCCGGCAGGTATGAAGCTCCTGCCGGAGCCGCTTACCTCTACTACACCGATGAGCTCAAAACCTGGGTTCCTGGCACTGCCATCCTCATTCGTTCACCCCAATAAAAGGCCCCTTTTATTTTCCCTGGCCGTTCCGAAGACCTTACAACTCCTCCAACCCAACCACCTTCGGAGCGGCCTTTTTTCTTCTCTGCTTCTGTTTACTCAGGGAACCTGTTAGCCACAAACTGAAATCTGTTAGCCATATATCGCTGTTGAAGGTTTAGTAATAGTCGCTCCAGCTCACAGACAGGAAATTGTTTGGTGAACTTTTGGGTGTAGGTGTCCCAATAGTGAATGATAGAAAAGTAGTGCATGGTCTACCAAAAGCTACACCTTATTCCATACAAAAAGCCGCTTCCCCATCAGGAGCGGCTTTTTGCGTTCTGCCTGCCGATTGCCGGAAAACCAGCAGGAGGCAGTTGGGTTCATTTTAGTGTTTTCTTATTGGCGCACCTTCCTCTGGTAATTTTTTACTGGCGCACCTTCCACTAGCGCAGGTGCGCTACCTCTCGACAATTCCACATGGAGCATCATTCCCAGTGTTTCTTCCCCTGGTCGGCCATGCGCGTCCCAATAAGCTTAGGCTGCGAGCTGCCGATTGCCGAAAACGGGCAGGGGACAGTCGGGCTAGCAGGTTAAGAGTTACCCAACAAATGCTCCACCTGATCCAATTGAAAGATTTCAAGATCGGCGGCACGAATCAAGATGGTTTCCAGCAAGTTGTAGTCGTAAAAGGTGACCCGGATGGTCTTTTTCAATTCAAAACCGGTGTGTACCCGCTTGGCAATGGGCGTATGTCCTTGCGGTACTACGTCCATTCGGTAGGTGGGATGAAGGTTGGTAAATTCTTCGCCCACTTGGGCTCTGGGAATACCGATGGAGGCCAAAGCTCGATAAAAGCGTTGCAGGCGTTGGTGCAATTGCTGTTCGGCCAAACCGGCAGTAGAGGCTTGTTGTGCAATAGTGAGCACTGCTACATATTGCGTGCGCACTTGCTGGATGGGTTCGGGTTCGGGTGTTGGTTCAGGTTCAGGCCAGTGGTTGATGAATTCCGGGTCGGCTACGTAGAGCGGTACTCCCGATTTGCTGATGTAATCGCCACGACCGTGGTTGTGATTCCCTGTGGCTTGGGCAAAGACCCCACTACCAATCAGCAGCAAGGCAGCAATAAGGCTAAGGTATTTCATGATCCTTGAGATTTGGAGTTATCGGGCAGAAAGATCGGTAGAGGCATCCTCCATTTTCCTGGGCAGTGGACTCACCAGGTAGCGCACTTTCAACTTGTAGAAAAACTGCACTGCAGGTTCCACCATGTCAGCATTGAGCACCATGTCGAATTGGTTGTAAGGCACTTTGTCGTAATAGATGGTTTTAATTTTCTCGACCGACTTTATCTCTACATTGGGGTTTTTCTTTTGCGCTTGTTGGGCTGACATGCCCGTGTGGTAAGCGGTATAGCTGGCATAGCGTTCGGCAGGGTAAGAGCAGCTTTTGCCATCGGCAAGGTTCACCACAGTGGTTTGCAAACCCAGGCTGGTGTAGAGTTCCCTGTTTTTTTCAATGATGGCCACGGCTACCTTGCGCAGGGTGTCGTAAGCTGCGTTGATGTTGTCCACATTGTAATCCACCTTCACGATGTCGTAAATCTCTGCTTGAGCCGCTGCGGTGATGATTTGATCGAGCGCATGGTGGTCCTCAAAAATGACATGGACATTCTTTTTGATCTGAAAACCGGTCGGTACTTCGTTGGCGCTGTTGCTGAAGGTTTTGTTCACGAATTCCACATCGTACATCGGCACCATACTGATGGCATCTACGTGGACGTTGGATTCCTCAATGCCCATGGTTTTTATTCCTTCGGTCAGCTTATCCAGGCGTGCATTCATCAATGCATCGGCTTGCTGAGCCGTTTCTCCCGATTGTGTAGCGCTAAAAATCACGACATAGCTGGAGGCTTGCACGTTGATCATGACATTGGCTTCCAACACAATGCCGTTGTGATTGGGTTCCGAAACCCGGAGTTGTTTAGAGTTGGGCGCCTTTCCGGGAGTCGGTTGGGGAATATGGCCCGGCGGGGGAATGGAGATGCCATGGGAGTTGCCTGCAGCTTGTGCCCAAATGCTTCCTGGAAGTGAAAACGTAAGAAATAACAATAAGAAAAGATTGCGTTGCATCATCGTGTAATTTTGGAGTGAATCATTGTTGGGCTGTACCGGCCACCTTTCAATCGGTTCAAATTTTTTTCGAAAAACTTTTTTTGAACCCTTTTACACTTCGCCGGTACAGCAATGAAACCGTTTGACCATGCGCTACCTGATCGTTTTTTTATTGCTCCATCTTTTCTCTGGAGATATTTACAGTCAAAGTGCAAGACCCAGCACGGTTAACAGTCTGAGCGAAATCAATGCACGGATAGAGCCCATTGCCGAACCCGCTGAGGAGCTGAAAGGCGCGGCCCACTACCAAGGACAGAAATACTGGTGGGCGCAAAAGGTGCGCTTAGAACCGACCAACACCAAGGCGTGGTACAATTACTTTCAAGCTACCCGATTGGCTGGATTCAATCCACAAAGCAAAACCGTGTACCCCAGCACGCAACAGGAATTGCAGCAGCTTTTGCAGGAAATGGAGCGTAAATGTGGGACGCAAAACTTCGAATTTCAATACCTCACCTACTTGCAGGAGTCGGACCCAACTGCGCAGTACCAGCATTTGCAATTCGCCTTTCAACTCGACCCCAACCGCACCGAAACCTACGATGACCTGGCCGCTTTCGCCGAAAAGAATGGCAACCGCGAGGAGCGTTTGATGGTGCTTACCCGCATGCATCGTCAGTCGGTTTACAGTGCTGGTATTTTGCAATACAACCGCAATGTGCTGGCCTCGGTAGACAGCAACGGAATCGTGTTCACCAATGGCAACTACGACACCTTTCCGCTTTGGCTGTTGCAAGAAATTGATGGCGTGCGGCCCGATGTGCGGGTGCTGAACCTCGACCTGCTGGCGGATGAAGCCTACCGAAGAAAACAATACGATGCCTTGGGTATCACAGAAGTTCAAACGGGACATCCCGTTACGGACAAAGCCAACTATTTTGCTGCATTGGTGGTTGCGAACCCACAAGTACCGTTGCACTTTGGCCTTACCCTCGACCGAGGAGCCATCCGGGAACTGAAACCTCAGCTCTACCTTACCGGTTTGGTGTTGCGCTATAGTCCCAAAGGGTTCAACAACCTCGACCTGTTGCAAAGGCGTTGGGAGCAAAGCTTCGACCGGGAGCGACTGACTGCCCAAGCCGCCAACCTTACCGAGCAAAACCTGAAGAAAAACTATGCGGTGATGTTGGCCGTTTTGTGCCGCCACTACCACGAGTTGGGCAACACTTCTGCCACGGAATCGACACGTGAAATAGCCCTGAAACTGGCAGGAGCCCCCTCGCGGCAAGTCCGATTGCAAACCTACTTTGAGCAAAACCTACGCTGAGCATGCGTCTCTTTGGCAAAAATTATCAGGTTGAAACCGACGAAGGACTCATGCAATGGGTTGCTAAAGGCGATGCCAAAGCCTTTGAAGTGCTATATGACCGCTACAGTAAGCGCATGCTCAATTATTTCTACCGCATGCTGTGGCAGGACAAAGAGAAAGCCGCTGACTTTATGCAGGACTTGTTTACCAAGATCCTCAGCAAACCCGAGCGGTTTGATCCCCAACGCAGCTTCTCTACCTGGCTCTACAGTGTAGCCAACAATATGTGCAAAAACGAATACGAAAAACAGGCCGTGCGAAAAGGCAAAGGAGTGGTAGAAGCCGATGCCCGACTGCCCGACAACGAAGCCGCGATGCCCGAAAAGCTCGATTGGAAATCTTTTCGGGAAGTGCTGGACCGGGAAATTGATAAACTGGATGAAAAACACCGTACGGCTTTCGTGCTGCGCTACCGGGAGGAGCGTCCTATTAAAGAGATCAGTGTCCTTTGCAACTGCTCGGAAGGAACGGTCAAATCCCGTTTGTTCTACGCCCTGAAAAAATTGACGCCCAAGCTGTTGGCTTTCCAAAACTTAAAATCCATATCCTACCATGAGTAACCCTTCCAAATACGATCCCGAAGACATCGAGTCGTTGTTGCGGCACAAAAGTTTTGCAGAACTCTACGAAGCCGAGCGGCAATTTGTATTACGCCACATGGAATCGGCTGAGGAATACGAAGCCATGCGCACTGCATTGTTGTTGGTAGAAGAAGACCGAAAGCAAGGCCAGGAGCTGTTGCCCGATCCTGCCATTAAAACCGCTTTGCTACAAGAATTTGAACAACGCGGACCAAGACCGGTCATTTGGTTGAATGCTGCTCCAATGGTGGACAAGCTACGAGAGCGACCAATACAAGCTTTGGCCGTTGCCGCCTCTCTGGCTTTGGCCATCACTATTGGCGCGTGGTGGTGGACCAATGCAACACCCGGCGATCAACCAATTGCCCAGGAAAAAGGAGACACCACGCAACAAATGGTAATTCGGGAAACCTCTGATCCGGTAGCAGTAGAAGATAGTACTACAGTTGAGGTAGTGGAGGAGGAAAGGGAGGCCCCGGCGGTGGTTGAAAAAACTCCTTCGAAAGATACGGTTGTCAAAACACCGGTTGAACCAGAACCGATCATTGCCTACGTTGAGCCTCCAATCGAATCGGAATCGGACGAGCCAGTAGATGAAAAAAGTCTGGGAAGAAGTTTTGCAGAAGATGCGGCCTTGGAAGACCTGTTCTACACTGCGTTGTAGCTTTTTTATTGCTGATCGAAATCGATTACCACTTTCTCTGAAACCGGGTGGCACTGGCAGGTCAATACAAAACCCGCTTCTACCTCTTCTGGTTCCAAGGCATAGTTCATTACCATATTTACTTCGCCTTCGGTTACCTTGGCGCGGCAAGTACAACATACGGCACCCTTACAAGCATAGGGCACATCCATGCCCATATTCAAGGCAGCGTCCAGGATGTTTTCACCATTAGAGGCCAGCGGAAATTCAATCTCATCTCCGTCCAGAATCACTTTGACGGAACTCTCTATCTGTTTCCCGGCATCTCCAACCACCTGCTGTGTTTGGGTCTTCTGCTTGCCTTGTCCAGGAGAAGTAAACAACTCGAAGTGCACCTTCTTTTTGTCGACTCCACGCTCAATCAAGGTATCCGATACATCGGTGATCATTTCGGCCGGACCGCACAAAAAGAATTCGTCTACATCTTCGGGATCGAATAGGATATCGCAAAAGCGTTCACATTTCTCACCAGAAAGCCGTCCGTTGAACAAATCGCTCAATTGCTCTTCCCGGCTCAAAAGGTGATAGAGTACCATGCGGCCCAAATAGCGGTTTTTTAAGTCGCTCAGTTCTTCCCGGAAAATAATGGTTGCTGTTTTACTGTTGCCGTAAAACAAAGTAAAACGACTATTCGGCTCGATTTCCATCACCGTTTTCAGGATCGACATGATGGGAGTGATGCCGCTTCCCGCGGCAAAGGCCACATAATGCTTCTGATTTTCGGGATTCAACTCGGTGAAAAAGCGTCCCATGGGAGGCATTACCTCCAAAGCATCTCCTGTTTGCAAATGCTCGTTGGCGTAAGTACTAAACAGGCCTCCGGGCACTTTTTTCACAGCTACCCGCAATTCGTCCACCTCCAAAGGGCCGCTGCAAATCGAGTACGACCTGCGCACATCCTCGCCTTTGATGTCCTGGCGTAAGGTCAAGTATTGACCTTGAATGTACTGAAAGACGTCTTTCAGATCGGTTGGTACATCAAATGCAATAGAAACGCAGTCCTGGGTTTCAGGCCTGACTTCCTTAATTCGGAGGGAGTGAAATTGCGCCATAGAAACGGATATGAGGGGCACTGTGCCAGCCGCAAAACTAAACTATCTAAGTCATTTGGCGGCAAAAGGCGGTTTTAAACCTCCACCCCTTCTAGTCTGGAACGCAATTCGGCGATCTCCGCCTGCAATTCTGAGCGTTGGCGCGCCAATTCTTCCTGGGTAGCTTGCAACTCTTCCTGGTTTTGCCGCATTTCTTCCTCTTGGGCCCTCATTTCCTGAGCTTGAGTTTGGGAAACTTCTAATAGCTTGCGTGTTTGCTCGTTTACTTTGATGTTGCTCACCGCGGCCGCTACCGTCACGCCAGCTTCGCGAAGAAAATCAATCTCGAAGTCTTCAAAAGATTTAAACGTAGCCAGTTCAATGAGCCCTTCCACCTTTTCGTTGACCACCATGGGCATGATGAGCAGGGTTTTGGGCGGTGCATCTCCCAGCCCGGAACGAATATGGATGTATTCCTCAGGAATTTCACGCAAGTGAATCACATCTTTTTCCATGTAAGCGGAACCCAGCAATCCTTCTTGCAGCTCAAAACGCTTGTTGAGAAATTTTTTGCGATCGTAGGCATAGGTAGCGACCAGTTCAATGCCGGGGTCTTCCCCTTCTTCATCTTGCACAATGTAGAGGCCGCCTTGTGTTACTTCTAAGTAATCCACCAAAAACTTGAGGATTTGATCACAAACCTCGCTCAGATTGGCCCGTGATTGTAAGACAGAACCAATTTGCGACAAACCGTTGGTTGACCAATTTCTGCGCTGCTCATTCTTTTGAGCTAGTTCAATCTCCTGCATGCGCTCTTTGAGGGCCAGTTCCGATTCTTGCAATTGGGCATTGTTTTTATCCGTTTCCTCCACCAGTCGGGAACTACGATCAATGGCAACTTTCGTAACCCGAGCCAGCACCATCAACGAAGCGAAAGCCAACAAAACTCCTACAGAGGTAGTGAAGTAGGACAACCAGCCGAACTTAATGACATCTAAATTCAAAGGGATATTGACCATTTCTTTGACCATTGGTGTTACCACCACGATGAAGAAAAAGGTATAGGCTCCGGAAAAGAAAATGTATATCCGTTCGCGGAGATCGAAGATGAGTAAAGGAGTAAGTGCAAAGCTGAGTTGCACATATACGACGGCCGGAACCAGTGCTTCACCCGGAGGAGTGAGAGAGGAAATGTAGAGGCTGCACAACGACAAAGGTAGCAGGCCAATGATTAAGCGGCCAACGATGTTGAGTCCCAAACGATTTAGGAGCAACCCGCCCAGAATAACAAAAACACCACCCCCTGGCAATATGATTAAGGGAGGAAAATAAATTTGTGAAATGATGGTAAACGGAATGGCAACGCTAATGATAACCAGCCAACCGATAATGTTGGAAAAGAATATGTTACGCCTCAAATCCCGGTCATCGATTCCGTTCATGCCGGACCGAAACAGCTGATTAAAAAACTGTTGAAATTTCATAAGAGGTGATCAATATCACACGTTATTAAATGAAGAAATGAACTGCAGGGGGTGAGTGGCAGAGGTTTTACTTCATTTTTAAATGAAAGTTTCACAACCTTCAATTAATTTGAAGGATACCTCAGCACAATCGAACATTGAATGTATACGTTTGTTTATTGTAGCCGATGAAACAGTGTTGAAAGCTTTGAAAGCTATTTTCACACGCATTTTAGCCGTTCATTTTTTAGTAAGTTTGCGTTAACCAGAAATTCACAGCAAGATGGAGAACCTGACCCGGGAAAAAGAGTTTCAAGCTAAGCTTGATCGAGAAGTGAAAATTGAGCCGAAAGACTGGATGCCAGATGCCTACCGCAAGACATTGATTCGCCAGATTAGCCAGCATGCACACAGCGAAATTGTGGGAATGCTGCCCGAAGGCAATTGGATTACAAGAGCACCAAACCTGCGCAGAAAAGCCGCTTTGTTGGCCAAAGTGCAAGACGAAGCTGGTCATGGACTGTATTTGTACAGTGCAGCCGAAACCCTTGGCGTAGACCGCATTGATTTGGAAGAGCAACTGCTTGACGGCACCGCCAAATATTCCAGCATTTTCAACTACCCTACCCAAACCTGGGCCGACATTGGCGCCATTGGTTGGTTGGTGGATGGTGCTGCTATTTTGAATCAGGTGCCACTTTGCCGTACCAGCTACGGGCCATATGCACGTGCTATGGTTCGGGTGTGCAAGGAAGAAAGCTTTCACCAACGGCAGGGATACGAAATTATCATGACCCTTGCCCAAGGCAACGAAGCTCAGAAAAAGTTAGCCCAAGATGCCCTCAACAGATGGTGGTGGCCTGCTTTGATGATGTTTGGCCCTTCTGATGATAATTCCAAGCACAGCGCGCAAAGCATGGCTTGGAAAATCAAGCGTTTCTCGAACGATTACCTGCGTCAGGATTTTGTTGATCGTACTGTGCCTCAAGCAGAGTACATTGGACTCAGCGTTCCAGACAAAGATTTGAAATGGAACGACGAGCGTGGTCATTATGATTTCGGACCCATCAATTGGGAAGAGTTCTACAACGTGATCAAGGGTAACGGTCCCTGCAATCGCCAACGTTTGAAAACGCGCAACGCCTCTTTCAAAGCTGGAGCCTGGGTACGCGAAGCAGCATCTGCCTATGCCGATAAAAAGGCATCACGCAAAGAAGTTGCCGCCTGATTCTGACATTCTTCGAATCCTACATATTATGAGTCAACGAAAAGACAGCTGGCCACTTTGGGAAGTGTTTGTTCGTGGCAAACAAGGTTTGCACCACAAGCATGCCGGAAGCTTGCATGCTCCTGATGCTGAAATGGCCATTAAGAATGCCCGTGATGTTTATACTCGTCGTAGTGAAGGGGTGAGCATTTGGGTGGTTCCCAGTGATCAGATTACCGCATCCAACCCGGAAAATAAAGATTCACTTTTCGATCCGGCAGAAAGTAAGGTGTATCGACACCCGACTTTTTATGAAGTGCCCGACGGCGTTAAATTCATTTGATTTATTCGAATGACCCAACAAGAAGCACTTTTTGAATACTGTTTGCGCCTCGGTGACAATGGGTTGATTCTTGGCCACCGTCTTAGTGAATGGTGCGGCCATGGACCAATTTTGGAAGAAGACATCGCGCTCACCAACATTGCCTTAGACCTAATCGGGCAGTGCCGAATGGCTTTGTCCTATGCCGGGACCGTAGAAGGTAAAAACCGCTCTGAAGACGACCTTGCGTATTTGCGCGATGTATACGAATTCCGCAATGTATTGTTGGTAGAACAACCCAACGGGCACTACGGAGATACCATCACCCGGCAGTTTCTGTTCGATGCCTTCAACTTTGCCTTGCACCAACGCCTTCAATTCAGTTCGGACGAACATATCGTGGCCTACGCTCGTAAAGCAATTAAGGAAATCACTTACCACGCGCGACACAGTTCTGAATGGATGATCCGCCTGGGAGACGGTACCGAAGAGAGCCACAACAAAGTGCAAGAGTCACTCAACGATTTGTGGATGTATACCGGTGAAATGTTCGAATCCGATGAAGTGGACCAACTCATGGTAGACGCCGGAGTTGGAGTCGATCTCAAAATTGTTAAACAACAATGGGACGATTCTGTTGGTACAGTACTAGCCGAAGCTACTCTGACTCAACCAGAAGATGGTTGGATGCAATCTGGTGGTAAAAAGGGAACCCATTCAGAAAAATTAGGCTTCTTATTGGCCGAAATGCAATTCATGCAACGCGCTTATCCCGGAGCAACCTGGTAAAAAGGAAATACATTGGAAACCTCAACCTTCACCACCGAAGCCATCTGGCATCTGCTTGAGCAGGTGAAGGACCCCGAGATACCCGTTATAAGTGTGGTAGATCTCGGAATCGTTCGCGATGTCCAATCGCTGAGCGAGGAGGGATTCAAAGTAGTCATTACCCCTACTTACAGTGGTTGTCCGGCAATGAACATTATTGAAAAAGACATCCTTACCTACCTGCGAGGTCAAGGCCTTCAGGTTGAAGTAGAAACCGTTTTATTTCCGGCCTGGACCACTGACTGGATCAGCGAAAAAGGCCGGAAAAACATGGAAGCCTATGGCATCCAGCCTCCTGTAGAGCGCACGGTAGACAAATCTTTTCTCACCGGCGGGCGAAAAACGGTGCCCTGCCCCAATTGTGGTTCGAAAGAAACCCAAATGGTCAGCCAATTTGGTTCCACGGCTTGTAAATCGCTCTATCAATGCCAGGATTGCCGGGAGCCCTTCGATTATTTCAAATGTATCTGAGCAGTTAAATCGGTGGCCGGATTGGGACGGAATACTATTTTTGTCTCTTCACGCAACCGACCATGACTTACACCATTATTCAATTCGAAGAACGGGATGGAGTAGGGTGCATCACCCTCAACCGACCCGATGTTCTCAACAGTTTCAACCGGCAGATGGCGCTGGAAACTCAGCACGCACTGGATCATTGCGCAGCAAGGGAAAGTATCCGTGCGGTGTACCTCACCGGCGAAGGCCGTGCTTTTTGTGCAGGTCAAGACCTGGCAGAGGCCATTGATCCTGAAGGACCTGAATTGACCAAAATTGTAGGAGAACACTACAACCCGATCATTCAAAAAATTCGAGCGCTGGAAAAACCGGTCGTTGCCGGAGTGAATGGTGTAGCCGCTGGTGCGGGGGCCAACATTGCTTTGGCCTGCGACATTACTTATGCTGCCAATTCGGCCAAATTTATTCAGGCCTTTAGCATGATCGGTTTGATACCCGACAGTGGTGGAACGTTCTTTCTGCCACGGCTGGTGGGCATGCAACGCGCCACTGCCTTGATGATGCTCGGCGACCGCGTCTCTGCTGAAAAAGCCGAAAGTTGGGGCATGATTTATCAGGCGGTAGATGACGAACAATTGCAAGAAACAGCTTTTGCCACCGCAAAAAAACTGGCTAAAATGCCCACCGTTGGGCTGGGGTTGACCAAGCGTGCGCTCAACGCTTCCATGCACCACAACCTGGGCCAACAACTCGACCTTGAGGAAGAATTGCAAACCATTGCAGGAAATACCCACGATTACAATGAAGGGGTCAATGCTTTTCTCGACAAGCGCAAACCTGATTTTCAAGGCCGATAAACCCTTTCAACAACATGAATACCAAATATAAAATTGGCGTCATCGGCTGCGGCTCGATGGGCTCGGGCATTGCTCAAGTGGCCTCCACGGCCGGCCATGAAGTAGTTGTATACGATACCAACGCTGCGGCCATGGAGCGGGCAAAAGCCAACCTGGCCCGCATCATGAATCGATTGGTGGAAAAAGGTCGGGTTACCGACCACGAAGCAGCTGCCATTCAGGCCCGCATTCAGTTCCACGACAACTTCGATTCTTTTTCCGACTGTGGTTTGGTCATTGAGGCCATCATTGAGAACCTGGAGATCAAACAAAAAGTCTTTGCCGAGTTGGAAAGCCGTTTGGGAGCGCAAGCCATACTGGCCAGCAATACTTCTTCCCTGTCCATTGCCTCCATTGCCTCAGCCTGCCAGCGTCCTGAGCGGGTGATTGGCATTCATTTTTTCAATCCGGCTCCTCTGATGCCTTTGGTTGAAATTGTACCCAGTGTGTCTACTGACGATGCGGTGCTGAGCGAAGCAAGGTCTTTAATCGACAGTTGGAAAAAAGTAACCGTGTTGGCCAAAGATACCCCCGGGTTTATCGTCAACCGTTTGGCACGACCATTTTACGGAGAAGCGCTGCGCATTTACGAAGAAGGGGTGGCAGACTTTGCCACGATTGATTGGGCTATGAAAACCCTGGGTGGTTTCCGCATGGGGCCGTTCCAGTTGATGGACTATATCGGAAACGACATCAACTTCACCGTGACCGAAACTGTTTTCAAAGAGTTTTTCTACGACCCGCGGTACAAGCCTTCTTTCACACAAAAACGCATGATGGAGGCCGGCCGCCTGGGCCGTAAATCCGGTAAGGGATACTATGATTATGCTGAAGGAGCCGAGCCACCGGCCCCTAACGAAGACACTGCACTTGGCCAGGAAATCTTCCACCGTATTTTGGTGATGTTGATCAATGAAGCAGCCGATGCACTTTTCCTCAACATTGCTACCCGGGAAGACCTGGACCTGGCCATGACTAAGGGGGTAAACTATCCTAAAGGCTTGTTGGCCTGGGCCGATGAATTGGGCATTGAGGTAGTGTTGAAGCAACTGGAAGCTTTGCACCTGGAATATGGGGAAGACCGCTATCGTCCCAGCCCTCAGCTGCGCAGGATGGCTCGAAGTGGTGCTAAGTTCTTTTAAAGACCACTTTTCGACTTATCTTTGTTCCTCAGAACTGAGCACGTTATGCCCAAAGAATTTCATGTTTTTGTTGTTGAAGACGATCAGGTGTACAGCTCTATCTTGTGCAACACTTTGGACGAGATGCGGCCCTACTTAGCCGATCGTGGAATTGCGCTGCATTATACCACCTTTTACAGTGGAGAAGAGGCCATTTTCGAATTGCGCAACGATCCTGACCTCATTTTGCTCGACCACCACCTCTACAACGATGGTTTAGAAGCAGGAGATGGTTTGGAGATATTGCGAAAGGTAAAAGTCTACAATCCCAACCTATCGGTGGTGGTCGTTTCAGGAGACAATGACCCTGAAGTAGAAGCGGCACTGCTGGACAGTGGTGCCTCCCATTTTTTACCTAAGAATGCGGAAACGCCGGCCCGAATGTTGGAGATTTTGTTGCAACTCAATCAGCTTGACTCCAAGGAGTAATCGGCCTTGGCTTGCTTCGGCACGATTCTCGCACTCGGGGAGATCATCTAACAAGGTTTTTCCGCTTATCTTTATCCAATGAGCTTCCTTATGCGAAGGCTGGTGGTGGTGTTGGTAATTTGTTTTACTGGCTTCTCACCGCTAATGGCCCAATCCCTTCCGGTTTGCCTGCCCGAATCAATCCCTTACGATACTTTAATCCCACGACCCGACCAGTATTTTGGTTTTCCGCTGGGGAAATGGCACCTCACCTACGAGCAAATTTCTGGCTACCTGCAAGTCTTGGCCAAAGCCTCTAACCGGGTAAAGATTGAGGTAACCGGTAGAACGCACGAAGACCGTCCGCTCTTGCTGCTGACCATTTCATTGCCTGGCAACCTCTCTACCCGCCGATTGGGAGAGTTGCGCTCGGAACACCTGGAACTTTCCAATCCGGAGCGCAGTGATGGTGCCGTATTAGACAAAATGCCAGTGGTGGTGTACAACGGTTTTAGCGTTCATGGCAACGAACCTAGCGGGGCCAATGCGTCCATTTGGTTTGCCTATTATCTGGCCGCTTCCAAAGACCCTAAAATCACGGCATGGTTGGACCAGAGCATTGTGTTGGTCGATCCCTGCCTCAATCCTGATGGCCTTAACCGGCATGCGCAATGGGCGAATCAACACGCTGCGGGACCACCGGTAGCTCATCCAGATCATCGGGAGCACCGCGAAGGCTGGCCCAACGGGCGCACCAACCACTTTTGGTTTGACCTTAACCGCGATTGGCTTCCGGTGCAACACCCTGAATCGCAAGCGCGCCTCCGTACCTTTCACCGGTGGAAGCCCAACGTATTGACTGACCATCATGAAATGCGTTCGCACGGCACATTTTTCTTTCAACCGGGTGTGCCATCGCGCACCAACCCGCTCACGCCAAACGAAAATCAGGAACTGACCGCGCAAATGGCGGAATTTCACGCAAAAATGCTGGACCAGAGCGGACAATTGTATTTTACCCGAGAAAGCTTCGACGACTTTTACTACGGGAAGGGTTCTACTTACCCCGATGTCAATGGTGGGGTAGGGATTTTGTTTGAGCAAAGTGCGTCTGCCGGAAGGTTGCGTGCTACCGACGATGGGCCGGTCTCTTTCGCCGAAGGCATTTGCAATCAATTTTCAACGGCATTGAGTACCCTCGAAGGAGCGGTGGCCATGCGAATGGAACTGTTGGAATACCAGCGCGCTTTTTATCAAAGGGCCTTCCGGGCAGCACAAAGCGCACCTTACCAGGCTTATGTGTTCGATGCTGGCAACGATGCGGTGCGCCTGGCCCGTTTCACGGAAGTGCTGTTGCACCATCAGGTGAGGGTGTATGAACTCACTAAATCCATGACCCTTGAAGGATTGACCTATACGCCAGAACGTTCCATTATAGTGCCCATGAAGCAGGCTCAGTTTCAAACCATTCGTGCCTTGTTTGAATCCCCTTCGGAGTACAACGATAGTTTGTTTTATGACGTTTCTGCCTGGAACTTGCCTTTGGCCTTTGATTTGGACTATGCCACGGTTGAAGCGGGCAGTTACGCCAACAACCTCTTGGGTACCCGCATTACGCAGGCGAAGTATCCGGAGGGAATGGTTACAGGCGGTAAAAGTGACTATGCTTACCTCGTTTCCTGGGAATCTTCGGGAGCTCCGGCGTTTCTGGCCAGTATTCAACGTGCAGGGGTGCACGCCAAAGTGGCGACTAAAGCATTTCAAATGAGCGGTGGAGAAACGCCATTGGATTTTGATCGCGGAACCCTTTTGATTGGCGTGAAGGGTCAGTCTATGGATGCAGAAGCCCTCTATCAATTGATGCAAACACAGGCGAATGCGCACCATCTTACGGTGCACGCAGTACCTACGGGACTGGCCACCGGAGGCATTGATTTGGGAAGTCCATCATTTGAAAACCTCAAACCGGCCAAAGTGCTCTTAGTAGTAGGATCAGGGGTAGGTACTTATGAAGCAGGGGCGGCATGGATGCAAATGGCCCACCGTACCGGCATTGAAGTGGTATTGGTAGATAAAACCCGGCTTCCACAGGTGGAACTTTCCGATTTTACCACGGTGGTCATGGTGGACGGTCGCTACGGGGAACTCAACGATCGCGTAAGGACCAATTTGTACGATTGGATGAGCAACGGAGGTACCCTTTTATTGGAACGTGGCGCCATCCGCTGGGCGGAAGTGAAGCGCCTCGCCAGCGTGAGCTACAAAGAACCAGAAAAACGTTCCACAGATCGCAGGCCCTATGCGCTTTCGGAGCAAGACCGTGGCAAGCAACGTATTGGGGGCGCCATAATGGACACTTATCTGGACCGTTCGCATCCTTTGGGTTTTGGTTTGAACCATGCCAATCTACCGCTCATGCACCGCGGCACCATCTTTTTGGAGGTACCTTCCAATCCTTACGCTTCGCCGGTTTTGTATACGGAAGACCCGGTATTGGCTGGTTTTTGTTCCGACGAAAATCAAAACACCATAAAAAATAGTGCGGCTGTAGTAGTAAGTGGGATCGGTGCAGGCCGCAGCATTGCCTTTGCAACCGATTTTAATTTTCGTGGCTTTTTTGACGGTTCTTCGCGGGTATTTGTCAATGCAGTGTTTTTCGGTAGTGTCATTCGCAGCAGCACTACTCAAGGACCAAAACCGAGCAGCAGCCGTACACGGTCGCGAACCCGGGAAGAATAAAGCCTCATGATGAGCCAACGGTGTAGCGCTTCAACTTTAGGATGGTCTACACCAAGCCCTTCTTCCACGCCAGAACTTGGCGATACAAGAGATGACCAATGAATCTACCTACAAAGAGATGTCAGAAGAAAGCTATTTGATGGAGAGCCCCCTGGGGACTTTGGCCCTCAAAGCCAATGATGATGGCCTCATGGAGGTCCTGTTCTCCAAAGAAACTCCCGATAGTGGAAACGTGCCGAAACTCCTTGAAAACCCTGTGGAACAACTGCGTGCTTACTTTTCGGGCCAACGAAAGCATTTCGACCTTGCCCTCAACCCACAAGGAACCGACTTTCAAAAACGCGTTTGGAAACGGTTAGAGGAAATCCCCTATGGACATACGGCCAGTTACCTGGACATTGCCCGGCAATTGGGGGATGAAAAAGCCACCCGGGCGGTGGGTGCAGCCAATGGGAAGAATCCGATTGCGGTGGTCGTACCGTGTCACCGGGTGGTGGGGAGCGATCGTAGCCTCACCGGATATGCAGGAGGAATTCAAAACAAAAAGTGGCTGCTGGAACTTGAACACGGAGGCGTGCAGTCGTCCTTATTTTAAACCGTCATTATGTGTACCGTGCTTTTGGGTTACCGCACCGTTCCCGGATATCACCTCGTGCTGGCTGCCAACCGCGATGAATTTTACCAACGTTCTACCGTTACCGCCCAACCTTGGGAGGCGCCTTCACCAATTGTTGGCGGTCGAGATTTAGAGGCAGGGGGCACCTGGATGGGCATTACAGCGGCTGGTCGGTGGGCGGTGGTGACCAATTACCGTGAGTTTCCCATACCGCCAATAGCACCCCATTCGCGTGGCGATTTGGTGGCCCGTTTTCTCTCCGAAACTGTTTCCCTGGAAGACTATTTGGCCGATTTACGGCAACGCCCCAACGATTACCACGGGTATAACCTGTTGTTGGGTGAAGGAAGTCGCATCGCTTACATCAGCAACCGCGGAGCAGAACAAGCGAAGGTTGCTCCCGGTTGGCACGGTTTGAGCAATCACCTGTTGGATACTCCCTGGCCCAAAGTTGTGCATGGCATAAATTCTTTGAAAGCTTGGTCGGCTGATCCGGCAATACTCGATTCCGAAAAGGCATTTCAGTTTTTGCAACACCAGCAACAAGCGCCCGATCAGGATTTGCCCCAAACTGGCATTGGACTGGATTGGGAGCGCAAACTGTCGGCCTTGTTTATTGAAACGGAGAAATATGGCACCCGTTGTTCTTCGCTTTTGTTGATCGATGTGGAGGGGAATGTCACGTTTCAGGAACGGTCGTACGTGCCGGAGGCCAACGCTAAGTTTAACTTTCACTGGTCCCTCGATTGAGGGTTACTCCACCTGAGCCAGGGCAATCATCAGCCGCTGGAATTTTAATTTCATTTGGTAGGCCGAGCAGGTATAGTTGTTGGCCACCATGGCAAAGGCGATTGGGCGGCCACTTTTAGAAGTTACCACTCCGGTGTAGCTTCTTACCCGTGTCATGTAACCACTTTTAGCGCGCAGGTTTCCCTCAGCTGCGGTGCCTGAGCAAAGGCCACGCAAGGAACCGGACACTCCCGCTACGGGCAAGGAAGCAAAAAATACTTCCTGCTGTTCTCCCGCATAAACCTGTTGCATGACACCTGCCAGTTGCCTCGCAGAAATGGCATTGAAGCGAGACAATCCACTTCCGTCATTCAAGTACATGCCCTTGGTGTAGATGTCTTTTTGCTGCCAAAATTCAGTGAGCAGTCGGCTCCCGGTGCTGTAGCTGGGTGCTTCATCGTTCGCCAGGCACAGGTGCAGTAAAAAATGCTCACAGAACAGGTTCAGGCTGCGCATGTTGGTTTCTTTCACCAGGTCCTTTAAAAGAGGGGATTTCAGCACCATCATCGTATCTACAGCCAAGCTTGTGGAGGGTTGCAAGAGCCTTGCAGTGGTAGGCGCTTGTGCGATTCCAATTCCTTTTTGGCGCAATTGGGTATGCCATTGTTGGGCGGCAAGCAAAGCCGGGTCGGGAATCGATCCCTTGACTACGAAATTGTTTTGGCCCCGAGGGATGCGTCCGGTAGCGTAACGATCCATTTGATGCGGAGCTCCAAAGAGGTAAGCATCATCATAGTCGATGTCTGCGGCC
>CALCCE010000191.1 GCA_937899835.1 uncultured Flavobacteriales bacterium
GCGCAACACTTTTTTTACCGAAAAATGCTGTTGCCCCAAGTGGAGATTGGGCAACGGGCTTTAAACGGGCATTAAAATAGGGTGCACAGTTCAGTAGCGCTCCGGTGTGTTGCGCAGTGCCTGTGTTGCGCAACACTTTTTTTACCGAAAAATGCTGTTGCCCCAAGTGGAGATTGGGCAACAGGCTTTAAACGGGCATAAAAATAGGGTGCATAGTTCGGCAGCGCTCCGGTGTGTTGCGCAGTGCCTGCGTTGCGCAACACTTTATAAATAAGAGGTGCACACCGTTTCGCGCGCAGCACAGCGCTCCAATTGAAAAAATTAAAATGGATGATCGTTGCGCTGCTACAAGAAATAGGCGACAGCAGCAAAGCAGCACTTCAAGAGCAGCTGCTTTGGTCTTGGCAAAGGCAGCAGCAACTTTTAACCTGCATGCATGCCCTCCATCACCTTGCCCATCACCCGCACCTTGGCCCAGCGTGGCAAAAAACCCAACGAAAAAGACAGGAATTTGGTGAGAAAGCCGGGCAACAAAGTGTTTTTGCGGCCCAAAGCCGACAAGGCTTGTACTACCACAGTATCGGGAGTAATGGCCTGGCTTATGGAAAGGTTGGCGCGTGCAGCAAATTCAGTATGCACCGGTCCAGGGGACACCACCAGCACGTCCACGCCCTCCGGTTTCAGTTCGATGGCCAGTGCCTCGCCGAGCGAATTCACATAAGCTTTGGTGGCCGCATAGTGTGCCGAGTTAGGCACTCCTTGGTAGCCGACCAAACTGCCCAGCAGGATGATACCGCCCTTTTTTTGCGCCTTGAAACGCTGGCTAAAATGATGCGACAGCTGCAACACAGCCCTGCAATTGAGATCGAGCATGTTGAGTTCTGTAGACAAGTTTCCATCAACGAAAGGACCAGAGGAACCATAACCCGCGTTGGCCACCACCAATCCAATTTCCAGGGAATCGGTTCTCTGAAATAGTTGCTCGGTTCCCGCATCGGTGGAAAGATCGGCCGCGACTACCATCACTTTAACTTTGAATTGAGCAGACAATTCGGTAGCCAACGCCTCGAGCACCTCTCCACGGCGGGCGGTGATCACCAAATGAAGGCCAGCCCTTGCCAATTCAAAGGCCATGACTTTACCAATGCCGGAAGAAGCTCCAGTAACCAATGCCCATGGACCGTAATGGGTATGAATTCGTTGTTGTAGACCTTCGTTGATTGTGCGCATCTAAAAAGAATTAAGAATACGCAAAGGTCGGCCAAGCGTGCTTAAAAAAACGATAACAATTGTTTAGGCTTTCGCCAGGTCGGCTCGTTTGAGGCGGCTTAGGTGCACCGGAGTAATGCCGATGTAAGAAGCGATCATGTGCTGCGGTACCCGGTTGTGGATGTTGGGAAACAGGTCGCCCATGATGTCGTAGCGCTCCTTCGGAGTTTTGGAGTAGAGGTTGTGGATGCGGTGGTCGAGGTAGGTGAAATAGTATTCGGCAATGAGCCTTCCCAGCTTTTGCCCCTCTTGCAGGTTGGCGTAGCCCCACTCCACCGCAGCCCGGGGGATCACGATGACTTCAAGCGGCTCCAAGGCCTGCATGGTGTAGAAGGAGGGGCTTTGTTCCAAAAAACTGGTGTAATTGGAAATGAATTGATGTTCCAAGGCGAAATGGGTGGTATGTTCCACACCATTCAAATCCACCAGCATCACCCGCAAGAGGCCCTTGGTAATGAAGAATACCTCGTTGCACACCTCACCCTGTTGGTTCAAAATGGCTTTTTTGGCAAACGATTGAGGAGCACAGAAAGCAGCAAATTGCGCTGCCTCCTCCTCGGAAATGGTAATCAATTGCCGTAAACCAGCGAAAAAGGCATCCATACGTAGAGTTTCTTACTACCTAAAAGTAACAAACTCCGTGCAGGCAGGCAGGATACCTTGCAGAAACATCCGTTAGATTTCGCGGCTATTGGATGGCCCCCTATACGGATGGCGTACCATCACCTGGGTTGATATCAGAGCACCGTGTTGTCAAAAATGCCGGTAGGCAGGCCGTCAATGCTCACCTGGTTTTTCTTCTCCCAATAGGCCTTGATTCCTTTTTTACCCTGCTTGGACGACCAATCGGTGAGCACTTCTCGTTCTTGCTGAAATTCCATAAGCGGCACGGCAAAACCACAGGAGGTTTGCACCGATTCGATGCTGACATCAAAAATTTGCCGGGCTCCGTTGTCGTCGGGAAACAGCTGGTACAGGGTTTCCCACTCCCCATCTTTTGGGTGAATGGTCCTGGCCGAACCATAAAGTCGGAGGATCAGCGGTTTCTCTTCAAAAGAGCAAAACATGAGCGTTATCCGGTTCACCTCCCGCAGTTGAGCCGCTGTTTCGTTGCCACTCCCGGTAAGGTTGAGCCACACGACTCGATTGGGATCCACCACGCGCAACGAATCCAGCCCTTTGGGAGAAAGGTTGATGCGGCCTTCGGCTGCCGCCGTAGCCGTAAAGAAAATCTTCTGCGCCTCGATAAAGGCTTGCAATTTGGGGTTGATGGAATCGAAAAAATTAGCCATTGGGATGGATTTTAGTGGCGAGATCGATAACGACCTATGTGGCGTATATTAATTGAAGGCCATAAAATGGATGCTCGAAACGGCTTTCTGGACCTAAAGATACCGCACATTTCGATGGGCACCTCAGCAATGGGAAATTGATCGTGGTTTCAAGTAGTCGAAGCCCGGTCTTCGAGCGTTCCCCACGGTCTCCGAGCGAAGCAGTGCCGATCTTCGAGCCTACGTGTCCCAATGCCGGTCTTCGAACGGAGACGAGAAGCCCGGATTCAATGAAAGATATTGTAGTTGTAATCCCTCCCATTTCGGCTCCGCTCAATGTCCGGGGATAGGTGGCTTCGTTCATTGTCCGAGGTGGGGGGCTCCGCTTATTGTTCGGGGATGGGTCGCTATGCGCAATGTCTATACCCCCGGTCCCAGAGGGAACGTGTCCCAATGCCGGTCTTCGAGCGGACGTGTCCGCCGACTGGCTGAGACGAGAAGCCCGGAAATAAAGAAAGAAACAGCGGTTTTCATCGTTGTGATTCGTTACCCTCTGGCATTCTTTTGAGCAGCACTTGCATTGAATCGATCATTACATCCATCGAATCGTTCCAATTAGATCTCCTTTCTAAAATAGAAAAGTCCTCCACGAGTAGGTTCCATACCTCAGGATGGTCGGTCATTACTACTCCTTGTTTGGCAGAACTTTCCACAAGTACTTCCCCTTCTTTTTCGTAGAGGGTAATTAGTCCGTGTGGCACATCATTTTGGTAGAGCACCGTTGCCTTTACCTCGCCAGTCTCATAATAGGCCTCCCACTTCCCTTTCCGAATGCGTTGATTCTCGAGCCCTCGGAGTTTCAGGTTCCCATTCTTAAAAAATTCCTGGTATTCATAATCTTCAGACAGTTTTGCCGTATCCGTGAAAAACTGATGCACGACTTTTTCCTTACCATTGTCGTATTTGTCGAAGATGATCCTGGCATGTTGGCTTTTCTTTTCTCCGCAGGCCACCATCCCCAATAGGACGATAAGCATATATAAAATGGGTTTCATTTTTCTTTTACTTTCTTTTAGCGGTTCATCTTATACGCCAAACCCTGCTTCACTGTTCCCCACTCCCGGTCGATGATGGAGTACACCACCGTATCCCTCAAGTTGCCGGTTTTGTCGAATTGATGGTTTCGCAACACGCCATCTTGCTTGGCACCTAATTTCTCAATCGCGACCCTCGAAGGCTGGTTGTGCCAATGGGTTCTGAATTCTACGGCAATACAGTTCAGGGTCTCGAACGCGTATTCCAACAGCAGGTATTTACAATGGGTGTTCACACCGGTGCGTTGAGCTGATTTGGCGTACCAGGTGGTTCCGATTTCCAACCGGCGATTGTTTGCATCGGCATGCATGAATCGGCTGGTGCCCACCACTTGGTTATCGCTTCGTCTAAGGATGGCAAAGGGCAACGATTGGTCGTTTTCCAGATCTTTCAAGGCTTGTGCAATGTAGGCCTCCACCGCATCGGGTTCGGGTGCAGAGGTATACCAAAGCTTCCAGAGTTCTCCGTCTTTCACCGCCTGCCTCAACCCTTCCAAATGGGCCATCGACAGCGTTTCAAGCCTTACCTTCTCACTTTGCAGTGCTATTTCTTCGAGCCATTTACGCATGGGTTGATGGTATCGTTTTTTTTGAATGGTTGATAGCTCTTTGTTGATTTTGAGCTTCACTACAAGTTGCTATCTCAGTGGTTTAATCCTTGTTGGCTGAATCATGCACGATCCTGAACAGCGTATCTGATTCAAGTTTCTTCCTCAAGGTATCGGTCATCACATAATCACCTTGTTTGAATATCTCAATCGTTTTGTCTTCTAATGCTTGTAAAATCAGTTTAGCCACTGGCTTAAGTTGCTCATGATAAAACGGCAATTCTTTTTTGAAAATTTTATATTCCGCCTGCCACTCGTTACCGTAATGCGTTTTTAAATATCCTTCATCCATCCAATACAGGTAGTTGAGTCCAAGGTTTTGAAGGAATTTAAATCCAGGAGCCATCTCTCCTCGGCTGTTATAAGCATTTGAATACAGCGCATAAAATTCATTTAACCTATCTATAATTTCTTCAGGTGTTGCAATGAACCCTTTCAAGCGTTCGGTAATTTTCCAGGTTAAGAATTCACCCTCTGCTACAATTTTATTCAAAACTAATTCGGCCAATAGTCTTTCTGAGTATTTGTCTTTAAAGTTGAATTCAATCAATTCAAAGTAAACTATCTCGCCAAGGTCATCTTGAAGATCTGGAGTCCTATAAATCCATTGTTCGAGTTCTTGAAGCTGAAATTGCCCATCTAAGAATCTGAAAAAGGGGAGTTTATATTCAGGTTTCATTCCTTACGGTGATGGATGCTTGGTGCACAGCAAATTCAATGTCTCTTTTACATCGGTCACATTTCCCTCTCATCAACTCTTCGTTGTGAAAGACAAAGCCTCTCCTCCAAAAGTATATTGTAATGAATGCGGGGGGACTACAACTGGGCTTTATTCGGCATAAAGAAAATCAAGTTCTCCTTTCGGGATGCTTTTCTGGTATTGTTGGCCGTTTCCTTCTGTATCAACGAATGCAATGACTACCCCTTCGGAACCTATTGAATGGGTCAATCTGAATTTACCCTGTGTGACATAAATATCCCCTGCATAAGAAGCTGGAGTGGAAGTCCAACCGGCTCGATGGCGCTTTGCCCATTCCATTAATTGTGTCCATTTCTTGGAGTTTACCTCAAGCGTTTCCGTTTGGCGTTGTGTGAAAACTGTTTCTACATTATTAGTTTGAATGATTAAAGAAAGGGGTGCAGAAAAATCTAAGTACGCTTCTGGTGGCACATCGGTAGTGCAACTGGTAGCCATCAGCAGGTACCATACCAGGACAACATTTAAAGGATTGTGCATTTTGATAGGGATGGAATACCGTTAAGGTACAATAACTCGGAATAGTTTCTATGCTGCGATCACTGCAACCAATCCTATTTACTTCCAGCAAACCAGTAGTTGAACTGCGTTACCTGAACGGTATTTTGAAGCATTGCAATCTCTTTCATCAGCAGGCCAGTAAAATTATAGGTATAAAACGTTTTACGTTGATGCGGATTTTCATTTTCGATTCTCAACAGCCGATGCTGTTCATCATACCGGTAATAAGTTTTGTAAACGATTCTTTTCCCGTCCCAAACCCTTTCCCAAAGGGTTTCCGTCTGCTTTAGTCCCTTTTTGTAGTTCACTTCTTGCCCAAGTCTGAATAGGGTATCCCCCTTCAACCTGTACCAATACTTCTTGGTGTATGCCTCCTTGTCTTGCCACGTTATCGAAACAGAGTCGGTTGGAAAAGGTCGCTGAATGAGCCGAATTTGATTGTCGTTGTCGAGGGTGTATTGCCACGTGGTGTTTTGAGTACTGTCCACCAATACCACCTGCTGGTCGTTAGACGAATGCAATTGAAGTTGATACCCTACTTCTTTTACCCAGTTTTTCTTTTTTCTGGTCAAGTACTGTTGATAGTGGTAATAATGAATGATACGCCCCCGATTGTCGTAGGCCAAGGAATCATACCAGACAAAGTCCTCGCCAGTGACATGTTTAACCGTGAGGCGACCACCGGTATCGTATTGGTAAGTGGTGCTTCGGGTTTCCACCTTTTTTTTCTTTTTGATCCAGATTTCCTGATCAGAGACCAATTGCCCCTGATCGTTGAAAAAGTAGGTGGTCCGGAAATTACCCCAAGACCTTTCGACCTTGTTCACGCCCTTTTTTTGAAAGGTTTGAAGGGTTGCTAAAGAGAAAGGCAAGAATTGGTCAAAATCGGGCCCATTGAATTGATAGGGCTGGGTAGGGCTTTTCGAAAATACCATCCAAGAAGTAAGGATCAACAGGCAGGTAAGTAGCAGCTTACTCAATTTTCGATTGTTTCCAGGGTTTACAGATACCAACCGAAAGTTTATGGCTGGAAGGTATGGATTTCACCTTTTTACTTTACAAATCTGATTACAATTCTTCAGAGGTGGTCCAACCGTTGGACTCAAAAATCAAAGCTTCGAATGGTCCTTGCTATGCCTTTGAGCATTCCAATACCGGTCTTCGAGCTAACCAATGCCGGTCTTCGAGCGGAGTCGAGAAGCCCGGAATGCATGCAAAAGAAAATAGTGGTTTTAATCCCTCCCATTTCGGCTCCGCTCAATGTCCGGGGTGGGTGGCTCCGCTCAATGTCCGGGGAAGGGTGGCTTCGCTTAATATCCGGGGTGGGTGGCTCCGCTCAATGTCTTTACCCCCGGTCCCAGAGCGGAGTCG
>CALCCE010000192.1 GCA_937899835.1 uncultured Flavobacteriales bacterium
CCCTTTGAAAGGAGCACGCCATTTGTAGCTGTCGTGAGTTTTGGTGTAATTGAACTTGGTGTAATAGCCTAAGTCATCTTCAGATGTGCCGTTTCAGGTAAGGTCAACATAGTCGGGCGACACGATTTCCGTCACCAGATAAGAATGTGCATAAGGCGGCAGCTTAACGCTTTTGTAGTAGTGATCCACCCCATCGGTATTGTTCACGGAAGCACTACCCGGGTTGTAGTCTACCGTTTTTACGTTGGTGTATTCATCCGGTTGATGGGTATCGTCCAAGGCAAAGGCCACATCTTCGTTCACCTTGTTGTAGACCGGAATGCCATAAGTATAGCGGTAGCCATCAGAGTTGATCACTTGCATCGCCACCAGGTGATGCTCAGCGGCCTCGGCAGGCAACTGATATTGGCTACCACCGTTGGGAGCATTCACCGGATTACTACCAGCAGCCCAAATTTGAGGAACGCGAGCACTGAAGTGGCTCTGGGCCTCTACCTCTTGTCGCGTAAAATATTGGATGCCTTTTTCACGCTTCTCGCGTTCCTGTCTTTTAGAATTTTGAATCGAATAGTCAGCCGACGTGCTGTAAAGACCATGCATTTTGGGCACCTTGTAAGGGATCACCTTGTCCACCTTGTCAAAATTTTCAGGATGGTAGGCTTGATGCGCCATCCCCATCGCAAAGCGCAGCGGATATTCTCCACCAATGTCTTGCAACACATCGGTAGGCGAAGCCGTCATTTCCGAAACATCTTTCAGGTAAAAAGGCTCATACAAAGGATCATCGGTGGATTTCCCTTGGTAATCCAAATAATTCAGAGCATCAAAATAATTGCGCCAATCCCCAGAATAAGATTCATTGAAAGAAAGCTTGAAGTCGTAACCCACATGGAATTCAGAAGCTCCGCCAGTTCCTGCTTCAATAACCTGTCCTTCGCCCGAGCCACTGCTTCGGGTCACTGGATCAGTATAGTAGCCTACATCCGAACGAAATCCGCGAAAGGTTCCTCCGGTTCCGTGGCCGTTGATGCTGTACACATCATGGGTTTGCACGGGCACCGGCAAGGTTTTGTTGCGACTTGAAATTTTCCGATCGTTTTCACGATCAAGGTCCATGACGGCTTGCTCGGTATTACCGCTGTGCTCGGCATAAAACAATCCATAGGCCTCCGTTTGCAGGCGCTTTGTTTGTAGGGTGGTTTCCGAATAATCGGCCTCTACGTTTACCTTATCGGGGTTAAAATCGGAGCCGTTGATGTTTCCAATCTGCACATTCACTCCGGTGTGCGTGCTCACCATGGGAAAACTCACCCGCGGTACGGCCTTGGCCTTGGCAAAGGTTACCCCCGCAGAAACAGGAGCCTTACCAACCACTTCACCATCTTCGTTCAATGCCTTTGCCGTTGCCTTATATTTAAAACCAAAATCCCGAATCCCCTGTTTGGAGTCGTAGTTGGCATCTACCGTAAATTTTCGGTCAACTTCCTTTCCCTTCTTTCCATAGGACAAACTGGGATTGATCCCTACTCCATTTTGAGAATCAAAACTTGCGGTCACTCCGGCGTACAATGCACTTTTATCCTTGTCGTCGGAGCTGGTTTTGTTGGCCCTTTCCCCGGTGATGCTCACATCCGCCCGGTAGCCAATGCCCCGGTAGTTGTTGTAGTAGGCAAAATACTTTAGGTTGGTGCTCAACTTGTATTCAAACCCGGCAGCTTCTTTGTCTTCCTTGGACAATTGCCCCAGCTTGAGCGACAAGGTGCGGTCGGGCCGTAAGTTCATTTCTTGTTCTATGATGTCGCCCTTGGCATCGTCGGGAATTCCGCGCATGTGGCGGTTGATCACCCCTGGATTGATGTTCCAGCCCAGGCCTACCCAACTGGCCTCTTGCTCCATGCCAATACCCGCATGGTAAGCCAGGTTGATGGGATAACCACCGTTGGGCCCTGGCACATTCATCAACGGAATGTTGTAGTTGAAATCCCCGGAAAAAAGGTCCACCATTTGGTTGGTGCCTATGGGTTCAAAACTTTCGAATTCTGGTTGGCTGGGGCCGCCCGTAAGGGCCAATGCAGCAGTGGGCAACAATACCTGTGCAAGGATGTTGAGCCCGGTAAACACTGCAAAACCTTTGAAAAAATGGCTCTTTCGGTTCATGGTGTTAAAGTTTGAGGTCGGGGAGATTGTGAATAGCTTCTGCAGTAATTTCAAGGACCAAAGGCTCGGTCTCCAGCACAGGGCTGTTGATGAGCAGGCGTTTGTTACCCTCAGCATTCGCCTGGGTTTCAAAGGCCAGCAACACATCGTTGTAGGGCGCTAAAGAATAATTGCGCTCAAAATGGAAGAGTGCACAAGGCAGGGTATCTTGCCCGTCAACCAGTTGAAGGTCTTCGGCAAAATAGCTGCTCAGGTAGTGCTGGCGCGCAAAAAAATCGTCTTCACCTTCGGCGTTTGTGGCGGCCACTTCTTTGTTTTGAAGCGACCGAATGCGTAAGGTGTAATAATCCAAACCTTTTAGTTCGGCTACTTTTTCCTCAAAATCGCGCGAGTGGGGTGCAAAAGTGCGCAGCTCTTGTAAGGCAATGTAAGGCGCTGGTCGGTATTGCAAGCTCCATTCAAAATCCGTGGTTCGCTGAATGGTTTTCAAGCCATTGTCGGTGTCTTCTACCCAGTGCCAATAAACTTCAGGAGAGAGGCTTTTATCCTGAAAGGCACTGAGCAGAAGCACCATGCTTAAGGCGCTCAGTAGTGAAAAACTAAACCACAAAGGCTTTTTCCACTTTCGCAAATACAAAGAGGTTGAGGTTAATTTCATGAGAATATTTTTTTAGTCCTTGGCGAGATGGCAAAGGAGTAAACTGGGGAAATAAAAGTATCTTGTTAGGTCGCTTTGCAGCGATTGGGGTTTTAAGGAATTCTAAATCGCAAGTAGCGTTTCTCGGCTTTTTGGTTCACCACTTCGAGCGTGTAGTAACCTTGACCTAAGAAGTAGCCTCCGCCTGAAAAATCAAGGGTTCGGTAGTTCTTTCCATGCGCTACCGACAAACTTTGATTGGCCTGGGTGGTCACCAATTGGTTTTGGCTGTTGTATACGTTATACTCCAGCCCCGAAGAAGGATTGTAGTCTTCTTCGTAGCGAAAAGCCACTTGATTGTCTACCGCATGGTAGTAGCCGCCATCCAACTCACGTAGCAATGGAGCGTAGACATAATTGGCCCGCAGGCACCCCCACGAATTACGTATCTGCTCAAATTGGCCCCACACATCGTAAAAAGAAGTTTCTAAATACAGGTCTTGCGCAGGATTGATGGTGGAAAGGTACGTTCTGAGGTAACCGTTCATGAAGAACTTCATCGTGTTGCCGTCCCGTTCAATGCGCAACACATCTCCCTCTTTGTAGGAACCTTGTACCACCTGTGCACCATTCATCAACCGATACCACCGACGGTCGGCTCCCAGCACCACGCCATAATCGATGGAGGCTTGGGTGTGGTTGGCTGAGGGATTCGTTGAAAAACCAATGGCCCGCGTTTTGTCCGTTCCTTTGACCGTATACTCGATAAAACCGTCGGTATTGGCCGGTAGAGGCAACACCGATTGAGCGCCTCCCTCCCATTGCGCAGTACCGGTGTTTTTTTGGTGCCCTCCACCTGCAATGGCGGCACTTTGGTGCAGGTTGGCCCAGTCGGTGGTGTAACCGCTGCTGATGTAATGATAGCTTACCCAATCGTTGTTGCAGTGTAAAATGAGCGTGCGCGATTGAGGCGTTTGACCGCTAAGGTCTTGTGTGTTAATACTTCCAGGCTGCCAGATATAAGTATAAGGCGCAATACCATTACATACAGTAAGGTCTATCCCGCCCGTACCTGTGGTTTCGCACACCATGGATACTCCGTAGCTCACTTTCACTCGGGGTTTGCAGCTGGTACGCAATTCTTTCAATTTGCCGTTGCTGGTAAATATGGAGGCACCTATGGTCATCTTAGAATTCGTGTTGCTGTTCAAGATGTCATGGGAGGCAAGGTGCACTCCATTTTTGTAAAATTTAATGGTAGAACCCGTTCGGTGCATTCGAATGATGTCTCCTACCGCATAGCTCCCCATGGAGATATGGGAATTTCCGACCAAGCGCCTTAAACTACCATCGTTCCTCAGGTAAATACCATAGTCAATATTTCCCCAGCACGAGTTGTTGCGTGGGTAACTTTTCAAGCCAAAAACCCGGTGGGTGTTGGCTTCACTCACGGTCAATTCAAGCCAACCGTCAGTATTTTCTTTTAGAATATTGGTGCTTGCTGCACCCCGGCACCAGCTGTTGGTACTAATGTTGACCAACGTTCCTGGAATGTCGTCGGCCACCGCAGCATAGTTCGTCCAATCAACCAAGTGGCCAACTGCGTAGGTAGCTACGGTGCTATTCAGCACCAGGGCGGTAACGGTGACGGTGTAGATACCGGCTGCCAGCCCGGTGAGGTCTTGGGTAGTGGCGCCATTGGACCATGCGTAGGTATAAGGCGATTTGCCTTGACTCACTTCGATGTCAATGGCTCCGGGAGTAGTCGTTCCCGCACTATTCACACAATCTAAAGAAAGGTTGCTGAGGCTGTTGAGTGAAATTTTAGGCAGTGTTTGCGCGTGGGCATCGGTGAACGCCCCCAGTAGCACCACAACCGCTGTAGCCACCCGCAACGGATGAAAAGTGGCAAAAAAACGATGGATTGGGGTTAACAATTTCATACAAAGATTAATTCCTGAATAAATAACCAAGCAGTGGTTGGCTTTCAGGAGCTAATCTACCCCAGCCAACAGGGCTATGAAACTAGCCTTCTGCATTTGGCAGAGTTGGTTAGAAATTTGGTTAATGCTCCGACCAATGATTTTTGTGAAAAAGGGATTCAATGGAACAGTATCCAAGGCTCAGCAAGGTTTCGCACGGTTCCGGTGCCCAATTTCAAATGGAATTACACTTCCATTTCGGCTGCATCTGCCGCATATAGCCAATTCACTGCCACTTACAGCACTAGAAAGACAGCATGCAGCATGCGCCTTGCTTTCCAAGCCCTCTACGCACTACTTTACGCGCATGACGCGCGCCACTATAAAAAGGTATCGATGGTAGATTTTTCAACCGTTTCACCGATACCACCGTTTTCTACCGGATAGTCCACGTCTTGGATGTCGGTAAGGTCACTCGGCGTGGCACAGTTTAAAATTCAAAAAAGACTGGGGTGAAAGCGTATTTCTTCTTCAAACGATTATCGATTCGCATCTGGTTTTTCTCATTGGTTCTTTTCCCTTTTAAGCACTTAACCGAAATCGCTCATCGGGAGCTAAGGAACGCACCCTAAAACTTGAAGCGCACCACTTGGCGAACTGCCTATATACAGGTGCCCAACCGAGTAAACAAGTTGAGTAGGGTTTAATATGCAAAAAACGCTGCCCCAAGAGTTGGAGCAGCGTTTCTCGAAAGAAGTGAGCACTTTATGAAAAAGTTGTGGGAATATATTGGTGATTGTGGGTTATAAGAGGATTGGTTTTAAGAGACTCTCAAAGTTATGGAATACTGTTTCTAAAGCATCTCCAACATACTTAGGATCTATATTCGGCCCAACAATAAAAACTGAAGCCGTTGAAATACATCTGTTTTTACAGAAATCACTTACATGTGTTTTTTTTTATTTCTCTAAGCATAAGCCTTCATTTTTCAGCTTCCAAAAATGCAAATTATAATTTCTCTAAAACATCAGAAAAAACCCTAACCTTATCTGCCTCTATTTTATTCAATTCATCATCTAAGACAGCAGGATCCGTTTCAGTTGTATCAAATAAAAAAAAGTTAACTATCGCCGTGCCCTCAAAATACTCCTTTACAGTACGCTCAAATAAATCGCGATGTTCACTTGAAACATTCCTATTAATACTAAGGGTTATAATAACGTTTTCGAGAGTTGCACCTTCTTCAGAAGCATTTTCTTTAAGAGTATTTAAATGATCTTCAACTGAGACAGAAAATCTAAAAGCATAAGTCTCCACCACTTCTTCTTCGTCGAAACCACTCGCAGGTATAAGATTTCCTAAATAATCCCTGTTATCCATGCCATAGGTTCCCTCCTCTATTTTTTCACGATAAACAATGAAGCTAGGAGCGGTAATACGAGTTGTCAAAAACATGTTTTCGGGATAATCATTAATGTTACTTACTCCATCTACTCCCACTAATGCTGTTATCTCTTTACCGTTATCGTATGGTTCTTTGTGTGTATCATAGATATTTCCATTAGTAGCAGAGTAACCATATTCATAGAAAGAATTGATTTTGTCCCTATCGTTTCTAAAAATCACAAACCCATGATAACCTTGGTATATCAAAACAACATCCTCGTTAGGTAAATTTAAACGGTATTTAGCCTCAAACTTATCACCGATTTTGGGGAAACCATATTCATCCTTTACCAGAAGTGGTTCTAATCCTTCTAACTCGATGGCATCTATTAACCGATTACCACTAAAAGAGTAGGGAGAATAAAATGGATATTTTGGTGCAAGTGGATCAATGGAGAAAAAACGCCCTATTCTAGTATCCTGCATCCTAAACTTATAGTTAGCTATATTCCCTTTCCCCTTAATTTCATCATCTTTTTCCTGCCCTTGGGAACCATACCTATACTTAGCCATTACATCTTCCCCATTCCTACCCGGCATCAACATGCCAAAGGGATAGTAGTCCGAATAAGAAACCACCTTGGCCTGGTAGGCAATCCCATCAACCGTAGTTTCGGGCAACCGGCGGTCGCTGATCACTTCCTTCACGTTACCGAGGTAATCGCTGAGCTCGTAGGTTTTACTGCCCAGCTGTCGGGTAACGGTTGAACCAAGGGTAGAGCCGATGGCTACTTCGCGGTTGTCCAAACCGATGCGTTGGCTGCCGAAAATCACCGCTTCGGTTTTGTGCAGGGCGGGCTTGCTTTCAGTTTTGCGGTACACGCCCCAGTTGTTGCCGGTGGCATCCAATGCGTACCAGGTGTAGTTCCATTCCGCGCTGGGCTTGAGGGCCCCGCCGGTAGCTTTCACCATTTCAATTTTATACACCCTAATGCCGGCCGCGTTGTATTCGATTTTCACGTCTGGCTTTTCCGAGGTGGCGGTCCGGTAAATCCTCCGAACTTTGCCGTCGGGGGTCCAGTCGATGTACCCGATTTCTTCCTGCAGATCAGCTTTTAAGGTACCGTCAGCGTGGTATTCGTAGTTGCCGGCAGCCTGGCCAGCTTGCACATCTCCGTAGCCCAACGAAGAGGTGGAGCCAACAGCATCAGCCACCTGCTTGAGTTGGTTAAGGGTATAATCGTAATCGAACTCATCCATTCGGTTGTTACCACCCGTAGATGGGTCGGGCGTATAAGCCCTACGATCCAGTTTCATGATGTTGCCGTTGGCATCGTAGTCAACGTGCACCTCGCGGTCGGCCAAGGTGTTTTGCGTACCGGTGGTGAGGTGTTGCCGCTGGGCGTTGATTAACGAATTGAGGTCGGTGATGTCGCTGGCGGTAAACACGTGGCTTTCTTTGAAGCGGTGCAGCTGGTCATAGCGGTAGGTGGTGGCCAACACTTCCAGGGGGTTGTTGGCCACATCGGTCATGGCGGTGGTCACACTGCGGATGTTGCCGTTATACAGGTTGACCTGATCCGTTTGGAAGGCACTGCCTGTAGCATCCACCTGAAAATCTTTGGCCGGGCTGCTTTCAATGGACTTGTAATCCCCTTCAAAATAGCTGATGGTGAAGCCGTAAACATCCTGCGCTATATCATCGTGCAGGCCAGGCGCACTGCTGAGGTAGTCGGCTCCGGCGAGGGCACCGTCTTTTCCCATGTCTTTCTCAGGGTGGAGCACTCCACTGTTCATTCCCTTGAGCCACCCACGAAGGGTGTAGGCAAAATCGCAGCCTTGCACTTTCATTTCACCCAACTCCGTGCGCGCCAGGTGCCCATCTTCCCGGTATTGATAATCGGCATCGCGGTCCCAAATGTGGCCGTCTTTGGTGGTCCACACTTCTTTCAGGCGATTGTCGGCATCGTAATGATAACGGTGGGTAAATTGATCGACTTCGCCCTTTTGAAAGTCCACCTGATGGGTAAGCCCACTTAACAGATCGTAGGCATATTCACTGTGGAAAAACTCCCGACCATCCGCGGCCAGGGCCTTGGTTTGTTGCAGGGCTTCGGCCACGTTTCCGTGAATGTCATAGGCGTAGTAGTACCCATAATCCGGGCTGGGCAAGCTGCTGCCATCCTGGTAATGGTAGCCTTCATTGACGGTAATGTAAGCGATCCGGTTGCGCAGGTCGCCCGCACTGTTTCCCTCAAATTCCGATACAATGGTGGCGGTAGGCGGGTCGGTGTAATAGGTTTTTACCACACGATTTTTCACCACCTCTGCCCCACTCGCCGAGGCTTGGTTTTTCCAAGCCGCCAGCGCTACAGGGTCTTTCGCAGTAGCGTACACCATTTGCTGAGGGTGAATCAACTCGCCAGCTTCCACCATGCGCCCGAGGTGGTCGTATTCCATGTAGTTGTGGGCATACAAGCCGTGTCCCGGTCCATAAGGGTCTTCGACCAACAGGTTGGAGGTGAAATCGCGCTGTCGGGCATTTTGGCTCACGGTTAAGCGTCCCAAATCATCGTACCACATGCGGGTAGTATCACCGTCGGGAGTGATACTTTGGGTTGGCTGCCCCATGCTGTTGTACTGGTAAGTGGTTTCAAAACCACCGTGGGTGGGATAATGCGGAGCAGAACCCGGAACCAGGTTGTTGGTTTCCCGAAAGGTTTGCAACTCCTCCACTTGCGCAGCAGAGAGCTTGTTGACGCCCTCCGGCGGAACGGTTTTGCTCAGATTCCCGGCCCGATCGAAGTAAAACAGGGTGTAATGGTACTGGTTGTTGTTGTGGCTTTCGGTAAAGCTTTCCGCAACGCCCACGCAAGCTGCCGTGTAGCTGGCGATAAAGGCCTCTTTTTCAGTGGCGAGGTACTGCGCATAAGCATACTCGGCTGCGTATTCGGCGGAGGAAAGCATGCCTTCAATGCAATTGGTTTCATCGTTTTCGGCCAGGTTGAGGTTTTCGCACAACAAGGCCACTCCGCCACCGTGCGTGGTGAGACAGGTATAGGTAACCTCGATGGGCACTTCTACCACCACCCCATCTGCACCGGTCACCAGTGCGGTGAGGTGGTGCTGCTCGATGGGAGGGCCACTGGCGAGATCCACCCCGGTAAGGTAGGCCAAGGTGAAGGCTTGCACGTTGGCCAGCACTTCGGAGGCGCTGCTGTACCCCGCGAGGTTTTCCGGGGTCAAATGCACCACTTCTCCGCCCGGACATCCGTCAGGAGTCAGGCTTCGGAAATTGATCCGCAAGGAACCAGACCCCAGGTAAATCGGAATGTAGTCATACACCGCCAACTCAGAAAAACTGTAGAAGGAATGGTTGTACAAGCCCGGTAAGGTAGTGGCGGTATGGCTTTGCGTATGGAGCAAGCCACCCGGCAACAGTTGATTGAACAAGGCCACATATTCCTCAATTTCAGGCGCAAGACCAGTGGTCACTTTGCCATAGCGGCAATCCTGATCGAATTGCTCCAAGGAGGCAAAGGTGAAGTTGGTTCCCAAAGCTGCGTTCACAAAATTGGTAAACAGCGTGGGCTGCTCGCTGATGTCAGCGGTTCCAAACCGGGAGTTAAAAGCTCCAACGAGGTCGAAGTAATCTTTGCAATCCAGGCAGTTTTCTTTGCAGAGGTATTGGGCCGAAGCAATGGTGCTTTCAAGTTGGGCTACTTCGGCGGTGGTCCAGGTAAGGCTTCCTAGCGGATAGGTAAGGTTCGGGTTGAGCGCTTTGGCATCAGCACAAGCCTGGCGGTCTTTGCAAAAGTTGGCCGGAACCGCGCCAAAAGCAGCCTCAAAGTCCGCCTCGTTGTCTACGCTGAGCAATTGATCGCAGCCGCAAGTACTCAGGTAATTGCCCAACCTTTGGTCGGGAATAGGAGCTGGATAATTGATCAATAAATGATTACAGGTAATCGTTTCGCTACCACCGAGGTAGTGTTCCAAAACCGCCTGAAAACTGGTGGCGTGTGCCGGAGTTGGGCTGGGATTGTTGTTGTACTGATCGGGAAAAGGCCATTCCTCATCACAACCACCGCGACAAACGGTGAGCAAGTCGTCCAACACGCTGTCATAGGTCGGCTGCCCGGGTGCCCAGGTTTCTCCGGGTGCCAGGCCCATGGAGCCCGCACAACCCGCCAAGGTAGCCATCCACAAATCGGCATGCGTGGCACATTCGGCCGCACAATAGCTGTCGATATTAGCAATAGCGTCCGCCGACAAATCCGTTAGCGCACCGTTGTAGTTGGTGATCAAGGTAGCGAAGGTGCTGCCCGTCACCTGGTCAAAAAGCGGGAAGCGCTTCAGTTTGGCACTGTAATCGGCACAGCCGGTAAAGGACTCTTCAATGCAGCGCACTTTCTGATTAGGATGAGCAGGGGTCAACTGGTTCAAGGCATACCCTTCCATCATGATTTGCAGCAAGATATTTCTTCGGGCCAGGTAAACGCTTCGAAAGGCCTTCCAATGGGCATCCAAGTCACAAGTGCTGGTACCGAACGGCAATCCATCGGCTTGGGCTGCCGCCACTTCATACAAGGTTTGCTCTCCGGTAAGGGTACGCGAATTCAACACAAAGAAGGCGGCATGGCGGTAGTTGGTAATGGCAACATCGGTAGCCGGATCGTCATAAATGTAGTTGCGACCGGTAAGCCAGGCTACAAAGGCAGGGGTTTCAAACAACTGAATCAGGGGATCGTAGCTGGTGGTGGCCAGCGGATGATCGAAACAGCTATAAGAACTGGCATTGGCCGGCGAAAGGTAACCGGCTGCCAAAGCGGCTGACCAGGTATCAGTGGTTCTCATGCCCTTTTCGAACTTGAACACCGTGCTGTACTGTGCACAAAATTGATAGGTCCAGTATTCGGGGTGCAACGGCAACAATGATTCAGCCCACTGGTCTTGCCAATTGTCTACAAAGGTGGCCAGTGAAATAGAAGGATCATTGGCGGCCACCAAGGCGCCACTGCTGTTGGTCAACTGTGAAGGTGTGGTTCCGTCGAACTCGTAAAACGTTACATCGCGCCAATCTTCGGTACTGCCCGCTTCATAGAACACACTGGTGGGATCGGTACCACCGGTAGCTCCGTATTGACCACCCGGGCGCACATCCGCCAACAGAAAGGGCCTCACTTGCGCACAAACCGGTTGGTTTTCACAGTCTTCAATGTACAGTTGCCGCTCTTTGTTGTAGAATCCCTCATCGGTAATGCCGGTGCTGGCGCTGTACTGCGCCCAGGTACCGTACTCCGATAAAAAATTCATCAGGCAGGCACTGCCTTCTTCACAAGCAGTGAAATCCAGGGTGGCCAGCTCGGCTTCCCAAAAATCGCTGTAGGTATTCAAGCAGTTCTCGTCGGCATTGGCCACGTATTCATTCCAGTAGTCTTCTACCGGATGATCGGATACTTGAAGGGTTTTCTTCACGTAATATTCACCAAAGCGGGGAAATTGAAGGGTGAAAGTTCCGGGATGCTCTTCGGAGAATTGGAGCGGTGTACCGCAAGTGATGTCATACCCCGTAATGTTTCCCAGGGTATAGCTCCAGCTGCTCGGAATCAGGCCGTCACTAAGGCCATCGGTCAACTTGCAATCTTCGGTAAACTCGCCCTCGGCAGGTGTAACTTCAAACCGCACCTCATAGACACAATCAAAGCACACCTCGGCCGGCAAGCAGGTACTGGTGTAGCTCAATTGGGTAAAATCATAATCGAATGTATAAACCTTGCTGGGGTCGGTGACCATGACCTTGTATTCCAGTTCCAAAATGCCCTGGTCCAGTAGCGTAGTGCTGGTACTGTTCAAACCACTGAGGTCTGATGTTTCCAAAGTCGATACACCGGTATTGGTTTCCAAAGCCATTAAGCCCACCGGAGCATCTCCTTCTAAAAAGGTAGCAATGGTGCGGCCGTAGCCATCCAAAATCTTTCCACTGATCTGTCCGTTGGGGTCCCGGGTCACTACTTTGGTATAGTTGGTCCAGTCCACGGCTTCGCTGCCAAAGAGGGCATCCACTTCATCCTCAGAAGGGCGGCCGTACATGGTTTCGGTGTAGTGCCCCCCGTTGGTCAACTGAAAAGTTGCTCCCAGGTTGCCCGCCCGTCGAACCCGGCCGGTAGGATCGTTGGCGTAGTGAATTTGACTAAAGGCATACCCATCGGCATCCGGCAGGTAGGCGTTGGCTCCCTCCTTGTCCGGGTTTTGATCGCTGTAGTAATGGGCGGCACCTTTAGAATCTGCTTCACTCATAGCCGGAGCGGCTGCACTGCCACAATCGCCACTAAGGCCCAAATCGGTGGCAAATACCGCCTTGTCGTAGGGAGTGGTAGCATTGAGCATGTTGAGCTCTTCCACATAGTTGAGTGAGCTTTGGTCTACCGGACTGCCCATGACTGCAATGGCAGGTCGGCCGTAGTAATCGTAAATGGTAGAACCCACCATCAACTTTTCCTGGCTATTGAGCCGTGACACACTTTGCCGCGCCTTGCCGACCCCATCGGAATAAGCAATGCTGAGCCCTTGCGTGCCTTCTTCTACAAAGCCCAATTGAGCCGCATAATTCTTTGCATTGCCGGTGTGCGCCACTACCGGAGTAAATGCACCGGTTAATGCAGCGACAGTTCCTGAGCCTGAAGTACTCCACTGCCCTTCCAGCAGGCGTTCACCATCGGGAATACTTACCCCAACTCCACGGTAGCGAAACACCAGGTACCCATCGCCATAGACTTTGGGCACATGGTATTGGTTTTCGCTTACCCGTACCCGGGAAGCATTGGCATTGAAATCATATTCCGCGGCAGTAGCAGGAATCACATCGGGAATTCCTCCTCCAGAAAAGGTACCAGCATAACCACTTACCCAGGCCCACTCAAAGTCGTAGTGCTCAGCCCCTTCCACGTAGGGCCAGGAAACCACAAAATCGGAGCTGGTTTGGGCAATGGTAAGCGCAGTAGCGGGCACAAAATTCCGATTGAATTGGGTGTAGAATTCAGTGGTAATGTTCACCTCCAAAAACAGGTTTTCCCGGTCGGGACCCGTCAGGGTGGTGTAGGCAATTCCGTCGGTGCTGGAGGCGATGCTGATATTGGTGATTTGCACCCGGTGACCAGCTTCAAAAAAGTACACCTCCCGGTCTTGGTAGCTGCCTGCGGTTTGGTAATCCACCAACAACACCTTGCCAGGTTCAGTAACGGTCACAAAGGCATTCAGGCCATCGTCCCAGGTTTCGTAAGCGAGGTCGAAGGTAAGCCGGTAATAAAAGTCAGGATCAACTGTAGCGATGGCTTCATCAATGCCAAACACCACTTCGTTGGCTACCTTTTGGAAGGCAAAGTCCTGGTGCCAGTTGGTCGGATCGGCCAGCATGAAGGGGCGCTGATCGGTGGACAAATCAATGTCGTTCAACAGGCCATATCCGGTATTGATCACCTTTACCGTTTGCTCAACGGCCTGAACGCTTAAAGCAGCGATCAGTAGAAAAATAAGGGCTATAAAACGGTTCATCAGAGTAAGTTTTCAAGTTGGTAGTGGGCGTATTGCGGGGCCAATTGGGCCGCCTTTCGAGAAACCGACAAAAAGGTTTCCAATTGAATGGGCTGGGTTACCTTTTGAGCTACCTCCAGGTAGCGGACTTCCAGCACCGTTTTTTGAGCATTGCCAAACGCATCGGTGGTGTGGTAGTGCAAGCGGGAATGGTGCAGTTGGCCGTTGGCATCGCACCAAAGTTCCAGGGTACGCACCTGGCCAGTGGCAAAAAAGTAGCGATAGCCGGTCAGCGCACCGTTGGCCAGTGGCGTTGCACTTTGCACCTGCGCCTCCAGGTCTTCGGCAGACATGGTGAGCAGGGGTAGCTTTTTTTGCTTGCGCGGACTCAGGCGCATGCGCTGCTGAGCGTGGTCTACATAAAGCTCGTATCGCTTGTCCAACAAGACTACCCGGTTGAGGTCTTCTTGCCAATAGCGCTCTTTGTCGCGTACCAAAAAGCCTTGCAACACCTCTTCGGGTTGGGTAGATGCTTCGTGGAAAGACGCATATTCATACTTCAACGACAGTTGCTCAGACCCCAACAGGCTGGCATTGGCCTGCTGAAAAAAGGCAAGAGCGGCTGCCAATGTGGTGTCAGAATTGGTTTGGGCCGCAGCATTCCCGATCAACAGGAAAGTGGCCAATAGCATGCTTAACGCTCTCATAATCCTACTGATTTTATACCGTTGCGGGTTTCCTCCACGGTTTGTTTTCCACGTGCTGTTTCTATTACGGTACGCACCGGTCTCCCCTCCTCATCGTATTGCACCATGGTGGCGAAATTGCGAGGCCCCAAGGTGGCCATGGGCCGCACCTTTACCGGATCCATCACCGAGCTTTCCAGTTCACTTTCGTAGGGCTGAATGCGCAGGTCGTCGAAATAGGCCTTATCAGGACCGGCGTTGTTCAAGCTCAGCTCGAAAGGCGTACCGTTGGGCGTTGCACCGGTAATTTCCAATACATATTCCAGGCGTTGCCACCCGTCAATAATACCGCTGCGCTTGGGAGGGTCCATGGGTACCGTAGTTCCACCCACTTTTACGCTCAGGGTCAAATCATCAAAACTGGATTGGTGGTTACCCAGGTTAGTTTCGCGCACCCACACGGTGATTAAGTATTTGGTAGTGTTCCCATTTTTGACAAGCCGAAACGGAGTCAAACGGTGGGCCTGATCCATCAAAAAGGGTTGTCCTGCGGTAGGAGGCGTCACCTCTACCCCATCCCAAACTTCGTAGGTGTAGGTTTCGCTTTGCGCCCCCCACACCCTGAGGGAATAATTCCCGGTATGAGCCGCCTCTTCGGTAACCGCCGTGAGTAAGCCATCGATTCCGAAATGCCGCACCGCACAGTCATCGTAAGGAGCATTGTCTTTGTCTCCCAGATCATTTCCGAAAAAATAATCCTCGAAATTGTCTACTGCCGAAGCCGCATAAGGAGAGTTCACCGCGGAAGCTACCGGCATGCGGTTGTTGTAACCATAATAGCTTGCAGAACGGTTTTTCAACACATCGGTAGCCTCTTTGGTATGGCCGTAGCTGTCAACTTTCTCCACCGCACCGGTCAAAATCCAGTCTTGCAACGGATCGCCAGGAGTGTGCCCCGGGTAACCGGGATCGTAGATAGGCACCCAGGTTCCGCTGGCGTTTTTCCAAAACGGTTGATAATTCACCAATTTTCCATCGTACCGGCTGTTGCCGGTGCTGTAGTCCCGTTGGCCGTCATAAACGTAGGTATGTTTGGCTTTCCACTGTCCCCGAATGTTTTCAATGTGGGGGTTAATGGTGGTGATGCCCGGCCGGTAGCAACTATTGGGCAACAGCCATCCAACATCATCAAAATCGGCTCCGCTTACATTCACCACATTGCTGTGCTCATAACCCGGACCATAAGGCGCATTGGGATGCAAATCGGTGTTGTAGCCGCTCAGGTTGGTCACACCGGCCATGGTTACACCGGTGAGGCCTTTTCGACCGGGCACAATGGTGTGAAAGGAATACTGTTTGCTACCATCTGGTGCCAACACATTCCCCCTGTGGTCGGCCAGGAAGTAGCGGTCGTTGGTCTCATTTTTCACCACCCAGTAGCGGCCTACATACTCAATAGTGCCTGCGCTATTGGTAGCGGTCACCTCCAACTCATCGCCGGGAAAGTAAAATGGATTTTCAAAGTTTTTGATCCGGCCGGTGCTATTAGTGATGTTGGCTCGGCTTAGGCCAGCATTGGTCGAACGCAGGCCCATGCCTTCATAAGCCCAATGTGCCGGATAATTATATTGGTAAACCGTTTCGGCTCCGGGTCCGCGCTCACCATTCACTTGCGTTACCAAAGGCGCTCCGGTTACCGCATCGTACAACAGGTTGCTCACGTATTGCAGCTTCCCATCTTCTTCGATGGTGACCCGCTCAATCAATCCTGATTGGGTCACAACCTTGGTAGTAAGCGTGCTCAATACGGTGGTTTCTGAACTGCCAGGCGTATACCATAGGGAAGGCACAAATACCAGTGGAGCCGAAAATTCAAATTGCCCCTGAACGTTGTTGGTGGTAGAGGTGTTTTTGCTTTCGTTGAGGTGGGTCAGGGTTTCCAGGGTTAACCCCACGAGGCGCGTGGAAATATTTCCCGCTGCATCCACCGCTTTCACACTGCTCTTCAAGTGTCCTTTGGCGTCTTCCCGATAATGGTTTTCCATTTTGTAGATGAGGTTGCCATTGGGATTGGCACTGGTAGGTGCAGAATACACGTATTTGCCCTTGAGCTTTCCGTGCATGTTGTTGGTCACAATAGAAGCCCCAAAAGAAATCCCAAACCGACGGATGCGCCTGCCGATAATGGCATTTAAAGGGCCCGGCTTTTTCACTTCGGTATCCTTGGTATAATCGAATCGAATGGGATAATTTTTGGCCGTGTAGTAATGGTATTCAGTGCGGCCCGTGGTGTTCTTTTCCAAACCAGCGTAGGCAATGCTGGAAAGGGTCACTTTCCCATACTTGATTTGGGAAGTAGCAAAAATGGATTCGTTGAGCGGGTATTCGGTATAGTAGCGCTCGTTGGGCACACCCGACTGCTGATGCACATAGAACTTGGGGTGCCGCAATGCAATCTCATCGGCTCCGCTGCCAAGTGGCTCGTAAGAAGCAACACCCGAACTCACGGTTTCGCCCAGGTTATTGGTGGTGGTATACCGATAGCGGGTACCGTAGACCGAAGCACTCTCCCCGGCCACAAACTTGTCCCAGTTGTCGTAAATCTTAATGCTTTTTACGCGGTAGCCGCCTCCGATCTTGGGATCAGTTCCAGTGCGCAGGCGCACCCACGATTTGGACTTTTCAGCTTTAGAAGCGTAGCCGGTTTTCTGCATCATGCGGTAGATGGAGCGAATACTCAACAGGTTTTTGGTGTGAGCCCCCGGCGATTTATTGGTGGGCTTGGTACCGCCGTCTCCGGTTTCTTCTTCGCCAGCACAACTGATGTCTCCATCGTTCGCGTAAATCTCCTGCAGGTTGGTTTCAGGATACAGCACCAGGGGCAAAGCGTCTTTGGTGATTTGCCAGGCCTTGCGGCTGATCGGGTTGACCTGCTTGGTCAATGCACCGCCCTCGTTGAGGTCCTCCGGCAACAGCTTAATCACCGCTCGATCGTAAACTCCAGATCCGGTGGTTTTTTCAAACAATTGAATTCGATCGGTGCGAATGCGGGCATAGCCTTGCACATATTCGTGGGCCGAAGGATCGGGCACGATCGCTTTAGGCGCCAGGTCACACAACACGTTGAAATACAACAAACGGTCGTTGCTCCCCGGTTGGGCCTTGGTCACTGGCAGATACCGGGCGTTGAAAATTTCCAATGCTTCCGATGCGGAGGCAGCAACAATACCATCTCCATCAAAATCGGCGAGGTTCACCCGAATGTAAAAGTGCGTTTGGTTGCCTCCGGGAGTAAACAGCTGGCTGGTGTTGTATCCTCCTACACCCATGGTGGGCATCGCCTCGGTGTTGCTGGCCAAAAATCCATCTATCCGAAACATGCGCGTGGCCGGATGGTCTTGCACATGGGTGTAGTCATCGGCTTCGTATGCTACCGTCATGCGGCTGCCGGTGGGCATATCAATGGAGGTCAGCTTCCAGGCACTGGCTTCCTGATCAGCAACATTTTTATCTTGAACGGCATAGGGATATTCGTTCATGCCGGGCTCACCGGTAGGGTTGTAGTTGACCTGAGTTCCTTTGCGGTAATTGCCCCAGCGATCTACGTTGCCTTCGATGTAACCAGGGTTCTCTCCTTCGTAGTGAAAAGCGTAGGGAAACAATTGTCCGTAGCCCGATTCATAATTGACAATGCGCACCTTTTTCAAGGTGAGTTTGCCGCCACCCGCCAGGTTATTGTCTGGCGTGCCCGGACACAGGCTATAGTCGTACTCGAAGAGTACCGTTTTGGTGGGCTTGGCAGAAGAAGAACGCAGCTCTTTTTCCTTGCGGGTGTAGAGGTAAATGGCCTCCAGCTTGTAGGCCCGGTTCACCGAGCCCCGGCCGCCATTTTCACCGGCAACATCAAAACCATCGTTGCGTGCTCCGTATTTGAATTCAGCAATCCACTCTTTGGTTTCGATGGACTGCGGCCTCCAAACATCGCGGTAGCCAAAAGTATAGTTGCCCCGGTCGTCCAGCGGATCGGCCCGAAAGCCCTCGTTGTAGGTGGCCTGATTTTGCTGGTAGGGATAGCGCCAGGTGGTTTCGCCTAAAAAGGTATAGTTGAACTTGACGTAGTCGCCATAGTCATCGGGCGTGGGGCCATCGCCGGTACGGTCGGCATAGTTGGCCGAACGGCTTTCGGTGAGCAGGTAAGCCGTAGCATGATCGGGAACACTGTTTTTGAGAAAGAAATTGTCGTCTCCCCGGTTGTTGTTCGGAGAATTGTCCGCACCTGGGAGGTAAGTAATCAGTCCCGAAGTATCGATCTGCCGGGACACCGTACCTGCAGCAGTAATTGCCGACATGTTGAAGGATACCTGGCTGCTGCGGTTCATCACCGGAATGCTGTAAAACTCTTCCCCACCACCAGGATAGGAAACCGTGAAGCCACCAATGTGGTCAGCCGGATAGTTGGCCCGGTCCAGGTTGGCTTCGGACACGTATTCGGTGCCGTCGTATTCAAAATCATTCAGGTCACACGAGGGTAAATCGTACTTTGTAAGGTCCAACTCCCGATTCGTTTGGGGTTGATACACCGTTTGGCTTCCCCTGCGCTCTTGTTGATAATAGCTGTTGAGTACCGTATTTACCTTGTTGGCATTGCTGGTGAGCTTGGTGCCTCCATTCAATTGGGTGGCAGCCACTTTTTCAATCTCCTGCCGCAAAGCACTGTTTTTCTGCAAGGCCTCGTATTGGTCTGGGCGCAAAGTAGCGCTCTCCCCTACAGTAACAAAAGTATAGGCCTGGTAGAAGGCACGTTGTTCGCTGGTACCTACCGTGCCGGGCAACTGAGTGCTATAACGGTAGGTTTTGTCTTCGCTAAAGGCGTTGTTTTTTCTCCATTCTCCGGTGGTGGAACTGTTGTTGTTCCAACGGACATTGATTCCAACGGAAGTCCCGTTTCCAAAGGCGGCATCTCCGGAAATAGCTTTGCCTTTCCCCACGGTTCGAGTGCGCGGATCACGCACGTAGCCGGCATCGTTGCGCAAGGCTCGAAACGTACTGCCCGAGGCCACACTGAAGTAGTCGTTGGTGGGCATGGGAGTGTTGACGCCTTGGGTCGCTTCGTGAACGGCTGGAATAGCCAGGTTAAAATCCTGCACTGCCTCAGGATTAGCATAAGCATTTTCCGAATTCAAGTAGCCATAAGCGGGTGATTTGCGCACCTTCTCGTTGAGGCACGTGGTGCTTTTGGTAAACGTGAATCCACCGTGGAGGTCGGTACCAGCAAAGGGCAAACCACCGGCAGCCACATCCCAGGAAACCGACTTGTTGGAAAAGTCAAAATTGGCGCTTGGAGTGTAGCTCCCCATGCCCAAGGGCCAGGAACCCGATCCAGTTGCGCCAAAATGGTGATAATCCGTGTTGTTTTTGACCGGTATCTTCACATCAACTCCTAAACCAAACGAGGTTTCCAAACTGTTGCCGTGGATGGAATTGTGGGTCAAACCGAGAGAGCTCTTGAGGGCTATTTTTTTTCCATTGGAAACACTCAGGGCTACGTTGCTCGACAAACCAGATTTTGACGAGGAGTTCACCCCGCCATTGAGACCAATAGACGTGGTGGAAATACTGCCGGTCTTGTAATCTTCCTTGACTACTTTGCCACTGGCTCCGCCCCCCAATCCAATCACCGATTCATTCCCGGTGTAGTTATCAAAAATGTAGGTGAACGAAGGCGTAAGATTTAGCTGTGTGGTGGTAGTAGCCAATCCGGTGGTATCCCCCTCTTCATTTTCTATTGGACTTAATTCCACATCCAGGCCAATGCCTTCGATATTGGCTTTGCCTTCGTAGGTCTTCACCAGCCGGGAGCGAATGTTCATCTCCGTACGCAACTCATCCCCGTTAAAATCATCGGGCAAACCGCGCACGGTCCGGTTGATGGCCGTGGCGTTCAAACTCCAGCCGAAACCCACGATACTGGCCTGCTGGTCGCGCGACACATCGGGGTTATAACTCAGGTTGATCGGGTGCCCGCCCACATTCAAGAGTGGAAGGGTATAATTGAAATCACCGGTAGACAAATCCACCATTTCGTTGCTGGAAACTCCACCTTGGTGGTTCACATCGGCGGGGCCGTCTGCGGCTACCGCTTGAGGTGCAATGGGTCCCACAACCAAGGGGACCATGAGCAGGGCCAAGGCTTTGGTAAGCTTGGACTTTCGAATGCTTAATATCATGTCAATTGAGGTTGAGTGGGGTTATATTTTGAACCGGAGGTAATGTGTTTCTCCGTGGATGTTCTTCAGGGTGAGGGAATAAATGCCGGGCGCAAAACCAGTCAGATCAAAATGGTATTTGCCCACACCGGTTTGGAATTGAACGATGGCATCGCCAAAGTTGTCTTTCAGAATACCTGAGGCCTGAGTTGCGACTACAGCTCCTTGGTCATCCACAATTTCAAAATCAGGGCTTTGGTTGGGATATTCGGCATCGTAGAGAATGGGGAGGGCATCGGTGTCGGCCAAAACGTAGCCCCCGATAGGCCGGTCCAGCAAGGCGTGAAACCGTTGATGCAGTGCTGTTGCTTCGGTTTTCACATCTTTTACGGTAGTATTTTGCAGGCTCATCAGGCCATAGGCGTGCCACGCATCCCCGGTACAACTCCCGGCAAAAACCTGGGTACCATCGATGAAATAGCGCATTTCCCAGCCGCCACTAACGGCCACTCTGCGCATCTCCAACACTTCAAAATCATTGACTCGGGTATGGAAATGGGTGTAGGATCCGTTGTGGCGAACCCGAATTTGTGTGGGCAGCACCAAAAAACCGTGGCGCACGTTCAAAAAGTTGTAGCTGGTGCGGAATTCACT
>CALCCE010000193.1 GCA_937899835.1 uncultured Flavobacteriales bacterium
TGCACTTTGCGAAATGCGCCCCAAAGGTCTTGGTCAGTTACAAGGTCCATGTAATGGGGAAGTGAGTTGCCATCCGAGGTCTTCATTGGTCCATGTTTTTGATGATTCATGGTCCCCGAATGGGAGCGAATGGGATCACCAGCAAGGTTTCGCGCTTATTTTTCGATCAACACCAAGATAATTTCACCCAACTCGAAAAACTTGCGAAAAATCAGTGCGAACCCGAAGGGCTTGACCTTGATGGGGAAAACAGGCGGTCACAAATTGACCGATGAATCAACAAAGCGGTGGATCGGTGAAATTGGGAGGAAAATCAATGACCCTAACTACAGGGAATTGCCATGCAGCAAGTAAACGATGGAAAGAAAAGAAAGTAGTCTACTCGGGACACTCGCAAATTGCATCGCCGTTTTTCATGGAAAGCCATTGAAAGCGGTTGTACTTTATTTTGCGAAATTTCATGGCTAGCTTCTCTTGAGCGGGATTTTCACCTCTGAAAGTATATTCGAAAGGGTCTCGGCGGATGATCTCGAATTCAGATTCTCTGAGAAATGATGCCAGGCCGGCACTGTCCAAACCAGAACACGCCAACATGCAAGAAAAGCGAGGCGCCTTCACCAACACCGAATCGTCCTGAATAGCGAAAGCTACCTTGTTTTGTGGGAACCAAAAGCTAAAGTCGCGTTCGCCCCGACGAATGATCAAAACGTAGACCAGAATCAGACCAATGCCAACTCCAACCAGGTAAATACGAATTCTTCGTGCCATAAATCCTGGACGCAAAAATAGAACAAATGGAAACCAGAGCCTTAAAAAGCGGCCATCAACAGGTCGAGATCAGAGAAAGGCAAGTTGAACGTTTCACCCAGGTAACGGTTGGTCAGTGTACCGTTGTAGAGGTAGATCCCATTGCGAACACCCCCAAACTTGCGGAGCACATTTTCAATGCCGCCTTCCGTACCCATAGTGACCAGAATTGGAGCAAAAATGTTGCTCAATGCTTTGGAAGCCGTTTTGGAAACCCGCGAGGCGATGTTGGGCACACAGTAGTGAATCACATCGTATTTCACATACACCGGATTGTCGTGGTTGGTCACCTGTGAGGTTTCAAAACAACCGCCCTGATCAATGCTCACATCCACAATGACCGAACCCGATTTCATCGAGCCCACCATTTCTTCTGTAACGATGCTTGGTGTACGGCCGTGCGGAGCACGCACTGCACCAATGGCCACATCGGTACGCTGAAGCGCTTTTCGTAAGATCTTGGGCTGAATGGTTGAGGTATATACCCGCACACCTCCCAGGTCTCGCGTAAGCCGGCGAAGTTTGGTAATGCTGTTGTCGAACACCTTAACCGAGGCGCCTAAGCCAAGAGCCGTACGGGCCGCAAAGCCACCTACCGTTCCGGCACCGATGATGACCACTTCAGTGGGTGGCAAACCAGTGATGCCTCCAAACATGGCGCCTTGTCCCTGGTTGGTATTGCTCAAGTATTCTGCGGCAATCAGGATCGAGGTGTTCCCAGCAATTTCGCCCATAGCACTCACCACGGGATACAGCCCTTCTTCATCCTGGATATAATCCCAGGCAATGGCCGTTACCTTTTTGTCCATCAACCGCTTGACAAAATCTTTGGGCTGCACGGTAAGTTGCAAAGCCGAGATCAGAATTTGTCGGGGTTGGAGGTAATCAATCTCCTCCATCGAAGGAGGAGCCACTTTCATGATAACTCCCGCTTTGTAAACGTCTTCGGTGGTGTAGGCAATCTGAGCACCAGCTTCACTGTAGTCGTTATCGGAGTAATTGGAAGCCTTGCCAGCGTTGGTTTCTACCACCACCTCGTGGCCGTTTTGCACCAGCAGCGAAACCGCTTCAGGTACCAGAGCAACCCGGTTTTCCTGAAAAGACGTTTCCTTAGGTATTCCAAAAAACAAGCGCTTTTGGCGAGGTTCAACCATCACCATTTGTTCTTGCGGCAACATCACAGCCGATTGGCTGAGCGAGCGCAACGTCTCCTTAGAAGTCATCATGTCAAACTGGGGGGAATCAGATGAATCTCCCGACCTCGGTTGTTCTCTGATATCTTGATCAGCAGATGATTCGGAGGCAGTAGTGAAGCGATTTTTTCCGGCCATTCGATCAAACAAAGATTTCCGCTATAAAAATAGTCTTCATACCCCATATCCAGGGCTTCAGTTTCATTTTTGAGCCGATAAAAGTCAAAGTGATAAATCGACTTCCCATCTCCACTGAGGTATTCATTTACAATTGAGAAGGTAGGACTACTCATCTCATCCTGAACACCCAACAAGGTACAAAATACTTTAATAAGCGTGGTCTTACCCATGCCCATCTCCCCTTGAAAGGCCATTACCCGATAGTTTGCTGCAGCTGCTTGCAAGGCTACAGCTGCAGCACTGAGGTCTTGTACCTCGGCGGCTTCAAACACCTGAGTCTCCATCAAAAACGTTAGCGAGAGCTGAGTTTCACCACCGGAATAATCATTTCCTCCAAAGAAATACCGCCGTGTTGGAACGTATCACGGTAATAATTCACGTAGTGATTGTAATTGTTGGGATAGGCAAAAAAGCTATCCTCCTTGGCAAAAATGAACTTGGTGCTCACATTCGTTCGTGGCAAAAAGGCATCCGAAGGACGGCCTACTTCAAACACTTCACGGTTGTTGTATTGCAGGTTACGGCCTTGTTTGTAGCGCAAGTTCGTATTGGTATTGCGGTCCCCTATCACTTTGCTGGGCTCTTTCACCCGCACAGTGCCATGGTCGGTGGTGAGCACCACACGTCCTTTCATTTGGGCAATCTCCCGCATAATGTCAAACAACGGTGAGTTTTTAAACCAACTCAAGGTCAACGACCGGTAGGCACTTTCATCGTCGGCCAATTCGCGAATCACCTCCATCTCAGTGCGCGCATGCGACAACATGTCTACAAAGTTGTAAACGATCACATTGAGGTCGTTGGTCATTAGGTTACGCATGTTGTCGGCCAACTTACGGCCGTTTTGATGCGTAGTGATTTTATTGTAGCTGAACTTGATTCCACTCTTACCGAGCAACCGCAGTTGACCTTCCAGGAAAGCCTCCTCGTGTAAGTTTTTTCCACCTTCGTCCTCATCGTTTTTCCAAAGCTTGGGATAACGCTTCTCGATTTCGGAGGGCAACAAACCGGCAAAAATGGAGTTGCGAGCATATTGAGTCGCAGTAGGCAAAATACTGTAGAAAGCCTCTTCCTCTTCTACCCGGAAAAATTCTTCTATCACCGGCTCAAGCACCTTCCATTGGTCCAGGCGCAGGTTGTCGATCAACACCATAAACAAAGGACCATCACCTCCAATTTCGGGGGCCACTTTTTTGCGGAACAAGGTGTGCGACATCAACGGAATATCGTCTCCTACCCCATTCAACCAGTTGAGGTAATTGTCTTCTACAAAACGGCAAAACTGACTATTGGCCTCCGATTTCTGCATTTTCAGAATATCGAACATGCCTTCATCTCCGCTCTCTTCCAGTTCCAGCTCCCAGTAGATCAGCTTCTTGTAAATGTCTACCCATTCCTCCATGTCCAGCCGATCGCCGAGGGTCATACCAATCTGACGAAACTCTTGCTGGTAATTGGAGTTGGTTTTCTCTCCCACCAGGCGTTTGGTGTCGAGGTTCTTTTTAATAGAAAGCAGAATTTGCTTTGGGTTAACCGGTTTTATGAGATAATCAGAGATTTTGGAACCAATGGCATCCTCCATGATCGACTCCTCCTCGCTCTTGGTAATCATAATGACCGGCAACGAAGGATGAGAAACCTTTACCCTGGCCAAAGTTTCCAAACCCGTGAGGCCGGGCATGTTCTCGTCCAGGAAGACGATGTCGTAATTTTCGCGTTGGATGTGGTCCAGGGCATCGTCCCCGTTATTGGCCGTAGTTACCTGATAGCCTTTTTCTTCCAGAAACATCACATGAGGTTTCAGAAGGTCGATCTCATCGTCGGCCCAGAGAATTTTAATTTTATCCATAGTTCGGTTCGTAATCTGGTATTGCCCTATTTTAGCGGCTAAATTAGTCATTTCAAGCTGCGTGAGTTCGTCAAGCCCAAGCAAAAGGAAGATATTTAACGACCCCGTTTATGGATTTATTTCCATCCCGAACGATCTGATTTTCGACTTGATCGAACACCGCTATTTTCAGCGGCTTCGCAGAATCAGTCAGTTGGGACTCACCAACGCGGTATATTCCGGAGCCATTCACACCCGTTTTCAACATGCCTTGGGTGCCATGCACCTCATGACGGAAGCCATTGAGGTGATCCGTAGCAAAGGCATTGAAATTACCGAAGCAGAAGCCAATGGCGTGCTGGTGGCCATCCTGATGCACGATATCGGGCACGGTCCTTTTTCCCACACCTTAGAGCGCAGTTTGGTGGAAGGGGTAAGCCACGAGGACATTTCGGCCATTATCATGGACCGCCTCAACCAGGAATTCAACGGACAATTAGACCTTGCTATTCCAATTTTCCGCAACCAGTATCCTAAAAAATTCCTGCATCAATTGGTATCCAGCCAACTGGACATGGACCGTTTGGACTACCTGAAACGTGATTCTTTCTTCAGTGGGGTGAGCGAGGGCGTCATTGGTTTGGACCGCATCATTAAGATGCTCAACGTGGTGAACGACGGGTTGGTGGTGGAGGCCAAAGGCATTTATTCCATCGAAAAATTCCTCATTTCCCGTCGGATCATGTATTGGCAGGTATACCTTCATAAAACGGTGCTGGGTGCTGAATACCTGTTGATGCACATTCTTAAGCGCGCCAAGGAATTGGCCGATCGGGGCGTGGAACTTTTTGCTACGCCTTCGTTCCGCACTTTGCTCTATCACCACTACTCAAGGGAAGATTTTTTGGCCTCTCCGGAAGCATTTGAATCCTTTTTGTCCATCGACGATTTTGATATCCTCACCAGCGTAAAAGTTTGGGTAAACCACCCTGACCCCGTATTGGCCAACATGTGTCGAAAACTGGCCCAGCGCGACCTGCTGAAGGTAGAAATGCAAAATCATCCGTTCGACCCCACGTACCTCGAACGGGTGTTTTCCAAAGCCCTGAACAAATACGGATTCTCACCTGAAGAAACCGCCTATTTCGTTTTCAACGATAGCATTACCAACAGTGCCTACCAGCCGCACCTCAACAAGATCAACATCCTGTTTAAAGATGGAACGGTAAAAGATTTTGCCAAAGCATTTGATAATGAATACATTGCCGGATGGAGCGAAGTGGTGAAAAAACACTTTTTCTGCTATCCGAAAGGCCTCTAATTATACACACGGCCGTTGTTGAAAATAAATACCCCTACCTTCCGTCCACCAAGGCACTTATTTATAATTTTGGGGCGATTTTGAGGGGTTTTGAGTCGTTTGGAGCGACCAAAAGACCCGGTGAAAACCAGGCAATTACGTTACCATCCGAATGGAGTTTACGGCCAATGCTTTAGCACAACTGTTACAAGGGGAAATCGAAGGAGACCCTGAAGTAACCGTTAACAATCTGTCTAAAATAGAAGAAGGAGCCCCTAATACGGTTTCGTTCCTCTCCAATCCGCAATACACGGAATACATCTACGACACCGATGCTTCGGTGGTGATTGTTGCCAAGGATTTTGTGCCTGAACGTTCCCTAAAATCTACCTGCACCCTCATTCGCGTGGAAGACCCGCGTATGAGCTTTGCTAAAATTCTGGAAGCTTACCACGCCTACAAATCCAACAAGAGCGGAGTAGAACAACCCTCTTACATTGCTGATTCAGCCCGTTTGGGCGAACAGGTTTACCTTGGTGCTTTTGCATATGTTGGTGAAAATGCGGTGATTGGCAACAATGTGAAGCTACACCCACACGCCTTCATTGGCGATAACGTAACGGTAGGCGACAACACGGTGGTGCACGCGGGGGTCCGCATCAACTCCGAATCTGTCATTGGTAAGAACTGCACGCTACACTCTGGTGTAGTGATTGGCAGCGATGGTTTCGGTTTTGCGCCCAACAGCGAAAACAATTACCACAAGGTGGTACACATTGGAAACGTGATTGTAGAAGATCATGTGGAAATAGGTGCCAACACCACCATCGACCGTGCTACTTTAGGGTCTACCATCATTCGCAAAGGAGTGAAGCTCGACAACTTGATTCAGGTGGCACACAACGTAGAAATTGGAGAAAACACGGTAATCGCTGCGCAATCGGGCATTGCCGGTTCAACCAAAGTTGGCAAGAACTGTATGATCGGTGGGCAGGTGGGCATTGTAGGCCACATCACCATTGCCGACGAAGTAAAAATAGCCGCCCAATCGGGCATTGGGCACAGTATTGATAAAGTTGGAGAAATCGTTCAAGGCAGTCCGGCCTTCACCATTCGCGACTACAAACGGGCTTACGTTGTATTTCGCAACCTTCCCCAACTCAAAGAGCGGGTGGACCGGTTGGAAGACCAACAAGGGGCACCCAGCTAACCTCAGCAGCGGACATGATCGAACAACAGAAGACCATAAAAGAGCCGGTATCGATTTCCGGGGTAGGCCTGCATACGGGCCAAAATGTTACCATTACCCTCAAACCAGCTCCTGAAAACCACGGCTACAAATTCAAGCGGATCGACCTGGAAGGCGAACCCGTGGTACACGCCGATGTAGATCGTGTAGTATCCACCCAACGTGGTACTACGCTGGAAGAAAACGGAGCCCGTATTCATACTACAGAGCACTTATTGGCCGCGGTTTACGGAATGGAAATCGACAACCTGATGATCGAGATGGATGGCCCGGAAGTACCCATCCTCGATGGAAGTTCGCGGCATTTTCTCGAAATGATCAACCAATCGGGGATACAGAACCAAAAAGCTGAAAAACGCTACTTCGAACTGCGGTCCAACATGACCTTCGAAGATCCGGAGCGCCAGGTAGAAATGCTTGCCGTACCTGCCGAAGACTTTCGGATTACCGTAATGGTCGATTACAATTCGCCATTGTTGGGTACGCAACACGCTTCGATGTACAATATTGGTGAGTTTGCCGATGATTTTGGCAACTGCCGCACCTTCGTTTTCCTTCGTGAGTTGATGCAACTGGTCAATGCCGGGCTCATCAAAGGAGGAGACGTCAACAATGCCATTGTAATGGTAGACACTTCCCTTTCGGAAGAAGAAAAAGACAAATTAGCTGCCACCTTCGATCGTCCTAAATCGCAACTACAAGAAATAGGGATCGGAATATTGAACAATGTGGAGCTGCGCTACGAAAATGAGCCTGCGCGCCACAAACTGCTCGACATTGTGGGCGATTTGGCATTGGTCGGCGTTCCAATTAAAGGACACATCCTTGCGGCCCGCCCTGGCCATGCTACCAACGTGGAGTTCGGCAAGATGCTCAAGGCTTTGATCCGCAAAGAGCGCAACAGTGCTCCGGTGTTTGACCTCAACGCCGATCCGATCTACGACATCAACCACATCGCCGAGATGCTGCCGCACCGGTATCCCTTTCTACTCATCGATAAGGTGATCGAAATTTCGGATACCCACGTGGTAGGGGTGAAAAATGTAACCTTCAACGAAGAGTTTTTCCAAGGGCACTTTCCCGGCAACCCAGTGATGCCCGGCGTGTTGATGATTGAGGCCATGGCCCAAACGGGCGGTATTTTGGTTTTGAGCAACGTGCCCGATCCAACCAACTACGAAACTTACTTCATCAAGATAGACAAGGTGAAGTTCAAGCAAAAGGTGATACCCGGAGATACCCTCATTTTTCGAATGGATTTGGCCTCCCCGATCCGCCGGGGAATTTGCCACATGAAAGGGGTTGCGTATGTTCGCGACCGTGTTGTTGCGGAGGGCGAACTAATGGCCCAAATTATTAAGAAATCCAACGATGAGTAAATCTCCTCTGGCTTCCGTTCATCCCGATGCCCGGGTTGGAGAAAATGTGACCATTTCTCCCTTTGCCACCATTGAAGCGAATGTAGAAATTGGCGATGGCACCTGGATCGGACCCAATGCCGTGATTATGGACGGTGCCCGAATTGGAAAAAACTGTCGGATTTTTCCCGGTGCGGTGATCAGCGCCATTCCGCAGGATTTGAAATTTGAAGGGGAAGAAACCGTCACCAATATTGGAGACAACACCACCATTCGCGAATACGTTACCATCAATCGAGGCACCAAAGATCGTAACCTCACCCAAGTGGGGAGCAATTGTCTTTTGATGGCCTACGTGCATGTAGCACACGATTGCGTAGTGGGTAACAATGTAATCCTCGCCAACAACGTGACGCTGGCCGGCCACATTACCATTCAGGATTTTGCCATTCTCGAAGGGCTGGTTGCGGTGCAACAGTTCATTCATATTGGTGCCCATTCTTTCATTGCCGGTACTTCCAAGGTGCGTAAAAATGTACCTCCTTACGTAAAGGCAGCGCGTGAGCCCCTCTCTTATGTGGGCATCAATTCTGTAGGCCTGAAGCGAAGGGGTTACAGCGATCAGGACATTGCCGACATCGAAGAAATTTACCGCATCCTTTACGTGAAAAATCAGAACCTGGGCAAAGGCGTGGAAGAGGTACAAACTGCTTTTCCCGACAACACCTACAGCAAAAAGATTTTGGGCTTTATCGAAGATTCGCCCAAAGGCATCATGCGGGGTGCCATGACGATGTAAACACCTCCGCTATTCAGAAAGGCTTCCATGCACATACAACTTGAAGCCATAGGCAAACACTATAACCGAGAGTGGATATTTCGCCACCTCGACCATCAATTCTCGCCCGAAAACCCCACCGTTATTTTAGGAGGCAACGGCAGTGGTAAATCTACCTTGCTGCGTCTACTAGCCGGTCACTTGCTGCCTTCCGAAGGTACGATCACCTATTCCCAAAACGGAGAAAGTTTGGCCAACGAAACCATTTTCACCCAAGTGAGCATGGCGGCACCTTACCTCGACCTTTTTGAAGACCTGAAGCTCACCGAAGCCATCACCTTCCATCAGGGTTTTAAACCTTTGCGGGAAAATTGGTCGGTGAAGCAAGTAATCGACCGCTTGCAACTCGACCGGGCGGCCAACAAGCCCTTGAAAAATTATTCTTCGGGCATGCGCCAACGGGTCAAGCTGGGCCTGGCCGTTCTTTCGAACACCTCCCTCCTACTGCTGGACGAACCCGTTTCTAACCTCGACCCAGCTGGAATTGCCTGGTACCAACAACTGGTGGAAGACCATCGAAAAGACCGCATCCTGGTAGTGGCCTCCAACCGGCAGCGGGCCGAATACGATTTCTGCACCGCTCAGTTGTCGGTAGAAGATTTCAAACCAGAAAAAAAGTCCTGAAAAGGGCACGATAGCAGTCTTCGAAGCGTAGTCTGGACCTGGGCCGCTATCCCGGATTTCCTTACTTTTACCACTCCAATTTATTTTTCTTTCCCATTTATGGCAACTACCGCTGACTTTAAGAACGGCTTGTGCATGGAGCACAACCATGACCTCTATACCATCGTCGAATTTCAACACGTGAAGCCTGGAAAAGGCCCTGCCTTTGTGCGGACCAAGCTCAAAAGCCTCACTACCGGAAAAGTGTTGGACAACACCTTCACTGCGGGTGTGAAAATCAATACCGTACGTATCGAACGGCGTCCTTATCAATACCTCTACAACGACGACCAGGGCTACCACTTCATGCACAACGAAACTTACGAGCAGATTTTTATCGAAGAAAAATTGATTGATGCTGCCCGTTTTTTGAAGGAAGGCGACAATGTAGAAATCGTATTCCACGCCGAGGAAGAATTGCCATTGACCTGCGAATTGCCAGCTTATGTAGTGTTGGAAGTGACCTACACCGAGCCCGGATTGAAAGGCGATACTGCCACCAATACTTTGAAACCTGCTACGTTGGAAACGGGAGCAGAAGTGCGGGTGCCGCTTTTCATCAATACGGGCGATAAGATAAAAGTAGATACCCGCAACGGAGCCTATTCGGAGCGCGCCAAATAATGAAGTTAGCCAGCGCACAAACTTTGGCCCAGCTGGCCGACTTGCTGGGCGTTTCTTATGCCGGACCGGCCGAGCATGCCATCACCGGACTCAACGAAATTCACAAAGTAGAGCCGGGCGATCTCATGTTTGTGGATCACCCCAAGTACTACGACAAGGCCCTGCAATCCAAAGCCACGACCATCCTCATCAACCAGGAAGTTGCGTGCCCTGAGGGCAAAGGCCTCTTGTTTAGCGATGATCCCTTTCGGGATTACAACAAGCTGGTACAGGCCTTTGGGGTGTTTGAAAAGGCCGCCCAATCCATAAGTTCCAGCGCACAAATTGGCGAAGGAACGCACCTGCAACCTGGGGTATTCGTGGGCAACCACGTTACCATTGGCAAAGACTGTTTCATACACCCCAACGTCATCATAAAAGATCATACGGTGATCGGCGACCGGGTAACGATTCACGCCAACACGGTGTTGGGGGCAGATGCCTTTTATTACAAGAAACGGCCGGAAGGTTTTGACAAGCTGCTTTCTTGCGGTCGGGTGGTGATTGAAGACGATGTAGAAATTGGCGCCAGCTGCACCATCGATCGGGGCGTCTCGGGCGATACGATCGTGGGAGCAGGTTCCAAATTGGACAACCAGGTACACGTGGGCCACGACACAGAAATTGGAAAACGATGCCTTATTGCTGCACAAGTCGGCCTGGCCGGATGTGTGATTCTGCACGACCATGTGACCCTTTGGGGGCAAGTGGGCGTGAAGAGCGATGTGACCATTGGAGAAGGTGCTACGGTGTTGGCCCAATCGGGTTTGGGAAAAAACGTTCCGCCTGGAAAAACCTTTTTCGGAACACCCGCCAAAGAAGCCCGTCAACAAATGAAGGAGCTGGCCGCGCTTCAATACCTTCCAGAAATGGTTCAAAAACAGGGATAAGTGGCAGAACGTTGCTTTGAAATTCCCTAACTTCAACGGCAAAGCAGGGCATCGGAAGAACTACTTTTAACGGGAAGCATGAAGAGTCTGGAAAAGACGGAACTCAAACTACGGGCGCAGGAATCGAAGCTCGACACCCTTTTGGAGGTGACGAATGCGGTGAACAACAATTTCGACGAATCCAAGCTTTTTAGCCTGTTTGAACTCATCCTTCAGCACCAGCTCAACATCGGAAAGGTCATTGCCTTCGTCAACAACGGAGACGACTGGATTCGGGTGATTGCCTACGGTGTGCGCGAAGTAGAGCGCCACCTCCGGGTAGATCACGACCTGCTGAGCATTACCCGCATTACCCTCATTGAAAATACGCCGGACCTCAACCTGAACAAAGCTTTTGACGTGGTGATTCCGGTATTTCACAAATCCAAACCACTGGCCTACCTCCTGCTGGGCGATTTGGATGAGATGGAACTCAAGATCAGTCCCATCATCAAACACCTGCGCTTCATACAAACCATCGCCAACATTGTTACGGTAGCCATCGAAAACAAGCGGCTGGCCAAAGAGCAATTGAAACAGGAACGGATCAAGAAAGAGTTGGAACTAGCCTCGGAAATGCAAAGCATGCTCATTCCGACTTCGCTGCCCAACGATCAGTTGTTGCAAATTGCGGCCTATTACAAACCACACCAGCAAGTTGGTGGCGATTACTACGATTTTATTCGACTCAATGACGAAGAGGTAGTGCTTTGCATTGGCGATATTTCGGGCAAAGGGGTTTCAGCGGCTCTGGTGATGGCCAACTTTCAGGCCCACCTGCGGGCCATTGTCAACTACCACGAACACCTTGCCGACATGGTGCCCTTGCTCAACCAGCGGGTATTTGAGTCCACCATGGGCGAAAAATTCATTACGCTGTTTGTGGCCAAATACAACCTGCGCACCCATGTTTTGCACTACGTGAATGCCGCGCACAATCCGCCCATTTTCAGAGACGAAGACGGCAGCAGCGAATTGACGGTCGGCTGCACTGGCTTGGGGATGTTCGAAGAAATCCCCTCCATTTCGGAAGGTTTGATCACCGTTTCGCCCAACTCCATGTTGGTTTGCTTCACCGATGGTGCGGTAGAACTGGAAAACGAAGCCGGAGATTTGTTCGAGTCGGACAACCTGAAGTCAGTCATCGAAGAGAACCACCAACTGAGCATGTCTCAACTCAACAAAAGAATTGTGTCTGCCCTGGACATTCACCGGGGAACGCAGGTGTACAACGATGATGTAGCTTTGTTTAGCTGTCGCTTTTTTTAAGCTCCCCTTCGATTTCCTCCCCTTTTCCTTCTTTTCGGAAATAAACGTCCATCGCTACGATAAGTGCAGCAAAGCCCCAAAAAGGTACGGAAGCTTTGTCGAGGTCGAGAAAGTTATTCAAGGTTCCGTGGGCAATATAAGTGGAGTAGCCCAGCACCACCACCAACAAAATCACCTTGAGTTCCGGGTCGAGGTTTCCACGAAAATAAAGGGCAATACCGTAGTAGAAGACCAGCACCACCACCGTGAGAAAAGTGAGCAAGCCCAACACCCCCGACTCGGCCAATGGCCCAAAGTATTCAGAATGCGCGTTGCCGCCATCGCCAAAGTTGGTGCTGATAATGGTCAGCTCACTGCTGTGTTGAAAAGGAGCATAGAGAAAACTGTAGGTTCCCGGTCCCCAACCGAATACCGGGCGCTCTTCAAACATGCGTAAGGCGGAATTCCAACGGTTGATGCGCTCCAGGTTAGAAGCATCGGTCGCTACGTTGGAAATGGATTCTACGTGTTCGGTCAAGTCGCTGGAAGAGTCCTGTCGGTTCTTCTCCAACTTCTGAAAAATCTCGGTTTGAAAGCTGAAAAACAGGCCTATTGCCAAGACCAGCAACGCTCCAACCTGCCATACTTTCACACGAAAACGGATGAGCAAAAACAGGGCAAAAGCACCCAAAAGACTCACCCAAGCCGCGCGGGTGTAGGAATAAATCACACCGACCAACAAAATGCTCAACAGGAAAAACGCCAGTATCCGGGTGTTGATGTGGTATTGCTTGATGGCGATGAAACCCACCAAAATAGGGATGTACATGGCGATGAGTGCACCATAGCTGGTGTGATCTTTGAAAAAAGGCTGCATCACCCAGTGGGCCGGTTTTTCTTCGAAACCAAAAGTGGCATGACGGATAACTGTATACACCACCACAATGCACAACGGCACTGCATAGATCCACAAAAACCGGCGAATGTTTTTGCGGTGCTGGAACAACTGAGTGGCCATGAAATATCCGGTAATTACAAACCACATCCGCGAGAGCAGAAATTTGAAGGACACCACCGGCATTTCGCTGGTGATGGAAGTCATGAGAATCCAGCCGAGGTTGAACAAAATGGCCACGGTAATCGGGTGGCTGATGATCTTCCAGTCGAATTTATGGTCGTACCACAAGCGAATGAGAAAGATGAGCATGGCTCCAAACATCAGCGGCTCGGTGGGCAAAATAATGCCCAGCCCAAAGGCTATTTTTTCGAGGTTGAGTGATAATGGAGTGGCAAAAACGATGAGCAACAGCAGCCAATCCAGGCGAAAGAGCGCCATCCAAATGATGACCAACGCGGCCGGGATGGCCCACACCCAAAAGAATTCAAGGAAGAGGCACAACCCCAATACGGCAATGAATCCAAGGCCAAAGCCGTAGATCCACCGCAATTTCTGGAGTTCTGTTAACACAGGAATGAATCAGAGCTTTCCTTGTGCCTTGAGGCGTTGGAAATTTTCTACTCCAATGATGAGCAACAGGGTAAACAACACCGTTGATAAGGTGGAAACTACCACAATCAACCACCGCACCGGGTAGGCCTTTTTATCGGCCGGATAGGCATTGTCAACAATAAATTTGTGGGGAATGCTCTGCTCAGAATCTTCCCGGGTTTCTTCGAGCTTGGAGCGCAAGAGGCCGAGACGGTCCTGCTCAATTTCCAGCCGCTCGGCCAGCGCCATCTGGGTGGCTCCATACTTGGCCAATACCGCCAGTTGTTCTTCCAGCTTTGCAACTGCCGAGGAGTTCCCCCCCGCAATGGCCCGGTAATATTCGGTCGAGATCATTTCGATCTGCTTCTCATGATCGTGTACGCCCAAGGCGGCCAACACCGACAACGAATCTTCCAACGATCCCAGGTATTCGGCCAGTTCCTTGTGTTCCCGCTCGATCACCTTGAGGGCCTCAGCCGCACGATCGCGCTGCATCCGGTTCTTTGTAGAGTCGAGTTGGGCCGCAATATCGTTGGCCATATCGGCGGCCAGTTGTGGGTCTTTGTCCAACACATCGATGCGCACCGATTCAAACTCGGTGCGTTTGAACGAGATGTGGCTTTTATATTCCTCCACCAGGTCGGCCCCGGGGTGGGGTCCATCCTGATCAATCTCGTAGTGATCAAACAGGTTGTATTTGTACGTGATGTAAGAGCGAATTTGATCAGAATTGAGAATCTGAAGCATTTGTTCTGCTTCCTCTTCCTCTCCAAACGCCATAATGCTGGCCTTACCGGTAACGTCTTCCGTCATCACCGATTTGGAAACCGAAGTCGCCTTGGCGGGAAAGAAAATCACCGAAGATTGAAACTTCTCTTCGATCATGAGCGAAACGACAGAAGATACCCCTGCCGCAAGAATGCCCATCACCAACAAAGGCCACTTCCAGCGGAAGAGAAAAACGAGCAAATTAGAGGAGTCAAAAGAGTAGGAATCGTCCTGAGATTGAGGCATGAACACGGTTTTTTGAGACGGCCAAAAGTAAGGAAATTTTACCAACGCCTCCGACCTTGGATTATTGCCGCCGAAGGATGCGAAACAACGATTTTGGGTCTACCGTGCGGGTGAAAATGGCCAACAGGATGGCCCCTCCGATAAAGGTCCAAAAACGCAGGCTCCAGGCACTGGCCCATTGGTCGATGCCCCAGGCCAGCAACAACACACTGAGCGCAAAGCCAAGGAGGTGCAACACAAACTTCACCGGGATGGTGAAGCCAAACAATTGCCGGGCAATCCACATTTGGGCCAAAGCCGTAAGCAATTGGGTAATACAACTGGCCACCGCTGCCCCATAGGCCTCTAAGCTGGGAATCATTACCCAATTGAGGCCAATGTTGAGTACTACTCCACCCACGCCCATCCAATTGAGTTGGCGCAGGCTGCCGTTCGCCGTGAGCAGCGTACCAAACACATAGGTAAAAGCAATCGGCACGAAAGCCGCCATGAGCATCCCCAAAATGGGGGCCGAAGCGGCCGTTTGCTCCTGGTAAAGCAACGCCATAATTTCTTCCTGAAACAACCAACACGCCACCGCCAAAACAAACGCTGGCACCGCCAGCAAGCGCACCGAAAGGCCGAGCATTTCTTCCACCGCCTCTCCCTGTTTCAGCATGCGCGAAAGGATGGGCAACAACAAACCGGCAAACAACACCGCAATCATGTGGGCCGCATCCAGCAAGCGGAAACCCTGGTAATAAATGCCCACCTGCCGGGCACCATCCGGCAACAGCCGCTCGATCATCACCGCATCCACTTTGTAATAAAAGGTCATGAGCAAAATGAGCAGGGCATACGGAATGCTTTGCCGCAACACTGTGAGGCTAAAGCGCCAATCGAAGCGGGGCCGAAAGCCCTCCAGGCGTGGATAGAGCGCTACAAAAGCAATGCACAAGGTGAGCAGGTAAGAACCGCTTTGTGCATACACAAACCACTCGATTTGAAACCGTTGCCCGGTGAAGTCTCCCCAGAGCAAGGCCCCACAAATCAGAATCATGAGGCTCCGGTCGAGCACCGAAAGCAAGCTGTCGGTGCGAAACAAATGCAGCCCCGATAGGTTGGAGCGCAGGTAGAGAATGGTATAAGCCAAAAATTGATTGAACGCCAACCAAAGCAACAATTGCAGGTAATTGGCCCCATAGCCCAGCGCCCAACCCGCCAACAAAGTCACTCCGCCATAGAGCAGCCCCAGGCCCAAGCGCGTAACAATGAGGCGCGAAAAATGCTTCGACACCAGGTGTTGGTGTTGGGCAATGTTGCGGTTGTTGAAGTTGTTGATGCCCAGGTCCAGCAGAATGTTGAACAGGAACGAAAAGTTGAACAACGTGGCATAAAACCCGTAATCGTCTGCACCAACGGTATTTTGCACCGTGCGGTCGATGCCAAAAATCCAAAACGGTTTTACCAGCAGGTTGACCACCAGCAACAACGCCAGGTTGGTTAGGAACTTCTTTTGCATGCCAGGATGGCAAAGGTAAGGAACTGCCCCACTTGATTTTTTAGGGCTTCAATGGAAGAGTTTAGCAACTTGGCAACAAACGAAAAATAAAAACCGGCAGTAATTGTCCGGCGGTAAGCAGATTTACTCTTCCTCAACCGGAGCCGTTGCTTCCTCCAAGGTTTCGTAAGCCAACCACTCCTCGATGCGCTCCATTACAAAAGGATTGATTTTCGGAATGAACGCAAAGCGCCCTTTTTGCCCGGGAAGGTGATAAAGCAAATCTCCTTCCATGGAAATGATGCTCACCCGCCAATTTTGGTAGCTCATGTAGATGTTGGCATAATGCACAATTCCGATGTCGGTAGCTGTATAGTTGGGATAATCTTCCAAGAGATCATCCTTGGTAAGGTCCACCACTTTTACATCAATGGGGCACTTTTCGCGCAGCGCATCTTCTTCCTGAAATTCCGGACTCAACGATTTTTTACTCACGAACCAGGTCGTGTTTTTCAATTTCTCCCGATTGGTCCAGGCCACTGCTTCAAATCGGGCATCTTCAATCTCAATCGCGGTTCGGATATACGATTGCATGGCACGAATCAAAAAGGCAAATGACTCTTTTTGGCAGGTGTGCCCAGGACAGTCCGCTTCAGAACGCCGTTGAACATAAAATTTCACAAACTGCACCAGCGCACTTCTCTGATAATCGGCCCAGTCGTATTTAATCACCGGTTGACGAAAACCTTGTGTCAACAACACCATGGCACCTTGCCGTTTGTTGAAAAACACGTGACTGAGCTGCAAGAAGTAGTTGTTGGTATCTCTGCCTATGGCACGGGCATCAGTAATGGAAATAAACTCATAGTCGCGCTGGTTCCAGTTGTCTTTAAAAGCTTCTCGAAATTCGTAGAAATAAGTTTTCGGGTCGGTCAACTCAGTGGTAGGGCCGATCACTACATACAGCTTTTCGGCTTTCATCATGCGCTGCAACTTTCCGAGGTCTTGCTTGCCGATCTGAGCCGAAAGCAAAGCGGGAAAAGCAGCAAAAAGTAAGGTAATCCAGGCGAGGGGTCGTTGGAAATTTTTCATGGTTGGGGGCTAATAGTTAAATCACTTAAGTGAAAGCAAAGATAGCAGCCTAATCGACTTTATTCGTCCAAAGCATCTTTCTCCAACCACTCCTTGAGGGCTTCCATAAACGCATCGTTGATATTTGGGAACGGAATCATCAACCGATCGCCTTTTTTGAATGGAATGTGAAACAACAAATCACCGGAGAGGCTGACCAAATTACGGTCCCAATGTCCGGTAGTACGGTCCACGTAGGCAAACTGTACAAATACCACTTCCTCCTCTTTCAAACCATTGAGGTCCTGGCGCACCTCCCGGTTCATAAAATCGTGGTACTGGTGATCGATCGGACATACTTTCGCAAAGGTGTCGTTCATCCGCAGGGTACCGGCAAGGGAGCGCTTGTGCAAGTACCAGGTGGCATTTTTTAATTTCTCCCGGTTGGCCCAAGCTACCGCTTCAAAGCGGCCATCCTCAATATCGTAGGCGGTTTGCAAGTAGGACTGCACGCATTTGACCAAAAACCGAAATGTAGGCACCATGCAAAATTGTCCGTTGCACTTTTCGGGTTTAAATTTCTTGACGAAATCGGTAGAATACTGTACAATCGCCTGGCGCTCCATTTTCGAAAGCATCGGACTGATCCAGGCACTTTTATAGCCCTTGGTAAGCATAGCGACCGCTCCGCGGGGTTCGCTTTTCATGTCGGGTGACAGCCGTAGAAAATACAAGTTGGTATCCTTGCCCAATTTGCCGGCTTCACTCCAGGTAATGACTTCAAACTTGCAAAAGTTCCATTCGTTTTCGAAGGCAGCCCGGTATTCAGCATAGAAGGAACCGGGTTTTACGTGGCTCTTCTTTCCGTTGCCAACGACCACAAACAGCTTTTTATCTTCTTTCAATTCGCGGATGGCCTCATAACTCTGGCGGCCGATTTGAGCGGATAACAACGTTGGAACAAAAGCGAAGAACAGGGTGACCCAGGTGAGGGCGATTTGGAAATGCTTCATGATTGGGGTGTTGAATAGTTTGGTTAATAGTGGTTGAAAAACAATTGATCAGTTTCGCTAATCGTTGAGTGACTCTTTGACCATCCAGGCGCTTAAGGCTTCTAAAAAAGCGGTGTTGACGTGTGGGTAGGGAAGCAACAAGCGGTCGCCTTCCCGGAAGGGATGATAGAATAACAAATCGCCTGAAAGACTAATCAGGTGGCTGTCCCAATTGCCATTGGTGGATTGATCTACGTGATTGAAATGCACCAGGGCTACCTGACTTTCTTTCCATTCCTTGCCGGTTAGGGCCAGGGATTCGGTCCAGAAATCGCGAAACGCAACCGGTATTGGGCAGCGTTTTTGAAAAGTACCATCTTCCAATATGCCTTCGGCAATGGTATCCCTATCGACCAACCAGGTGGCCGTTGCCAATTTTTCCCTATTGGCCCAGGCTACGGCCTCAAAACGCGCATCTTCTATAGCATAAGCGGTTTGCAAATAGGCTTGCACGCTGCGGACCAGCAAGCGCAGCGTAGGGCGCAAGCACACTTGTCCTTTACATTCCAGTGCATTCCGCGTTTTGTCGTAACCCATGGAATACTGAATGATTTCGGGATGTTGCAAATGGGGAAACAACATGCGGTTCAAGTCCTTTTGGTAGCCTTTGCTGAGCCGAGCAGCTGCACCAAACAGGTCGCGGGAGTAGTCTTGAGACAGGCGCAAGAAAAACAGATTGGTATCTCCACCCAACTTCACCGCCTCATCGCGGGTAATGATTTCATATTTACAAAAGCGCCACTCGGATTCGAAAATGGTACGGAATTCGGCAAAAAAATTGCCCGGCTTGGTTTGGCTCAATTTGCCATTGCCGACCACCACGTACAGCTTTTTGTCTTCGCGCAACTCGCGGATGACCTCGTAGTCTTGCCGCCCGGTTTGCGCCCATAGCAAAGTCGGAAAAAAGAGTAGAAGCAAAACCGGGCGCCATTCCCGAAAGATCCAGCGGTTAGTTTTCAGATTTTGTTTTTTTACAGGGTTCAACGAAGCGATGCTTACCGTTTACCGACAGATAAAGCTAATTTATATTTTACCGGAAACGAGGCGAATGGCCAAGAAATGCACCAGGTCCACCCCCACTTGAACGAGTGCGCCTTTATCTAGTACGAATGACAGACCAGCAAACGTTCTCAAAGCGGCCAAATCCCTACCTTTAGCCCCCAATATGCGCATTGCGGTCAACGTTCGCTTACTCCTGGCGGGAAAACTGGAAGGCATCGGATGGTTTACTTTCGAAACCCTCCAGCGCATCACCCGGCAGCATCCCGAGCACGAGTTTTTGTTTCTCTTCGACCGTCCGTTCGACCCCCAATTCATTTTTGCGGACAACATCACCCCACTGGTGATTCCTCCGCCCACCCGCCACCCGGTGCTGTGGTATTTGTGGTTCGAAGGACAATTGCCGCGCATCCTCAAAAAACACAAAGCCGACCTCTTGTTGTTGCCCGATGCCTTTGGCTCCTTGCGTTGTCCGGTGCCCTTTGTGAGCGTGATTCACGACATCAATTTTGAGCACTATCCCAAGGCATTGGCCAAGAGCCACAGCTGGTTTTACCGAAAGTTTACCCCGCGCTATGCCCACGCAGCCCGCCGGGTGGCCACCGTTTCCGAAGCCAGCAAACAAGACCTGGTGACCTCTTATGGGGTTGCCGCCGATAAAATTGATGTAGTTTACAATGGTGTGAACCCACGCTACCAACCCATCGACCCAAAAGCCATTGCCGCCACCCGGGACAAGTATTCTGCGGGTGTTCCTTATTTCCTGTTCATCGGTTCGTTGCATCCGCGCAAAAACCTGGCGCGGCTTTTTCAGGCCTTCGACCGTTTTCGCGGAAACACTTCAGGAAAAGAAAAACTACTCATCGTGGGGGTACCCAAATGGTGGACCGGAGAAATGCGGGGAGCTTACGAAAGCATGCGTTTTAAAGAGGAAGTAATTTTCGCCGGCCACCTCGAACCGGGCGAATTGCACCAGGTAATCGCCTCGGCCCTGGCCATGGTGTATGTATCGTATTTCGAAGGTTTCGGCATTCCGATCCTGGAGGGCTTTCAGTGCCGGGTGCCGGTGCTTACCTCCAACCTCAGTTCCATGCCCGAAGTAGCGGGCGGAGCCGCTCGTTTGGTAGACCCTTTCTCAGTGGCCGATATCGCGCGGGGTTTGGAAGAACTGGCCCAAGACCCGGAATTGCGCCAACAACTGATCGCGCTCGGCGAGCAACGCGTAAAAGATTTTAGCTGGCAAGCCACCGCCGACCGTCTGTGGAATTGCCTACAAACTGCCATTCATGCTTGAAGCCTACCATACCAAAGGAGTGATCGAAGCGGGCTGTGATGAGGCCGGCCGCGGCTGTTTGGCCGGTCCGGTGTTTGCTGCTGCCGTTATTCTGCCCGAGGGTTTTGCCCATCCCTTGCTCAACGATTCCAAGAAACTGAGCGAAAAGCAACGCGACTTGCTGCGGCCCATCATCGAAGCCGAAGCCATTGCCTGGGCCGTAAGCCGGGTAGAACCCGAAGAAATCGACGAGATCAACATTCTCAACGCTTCGTTTTTGGCCATGCACCGTGCTTTGGACCAACTCACCACCCGGCCCGAAGAATTGCTGATCGACGGCAACCGCTTCAACCCTTACCAAGACTTGCCGTTTCATTGCATGATCAAAGGCGATGGCCGCTTTCGGTCCATTGCTGCAGCTTCAGTGTTGGCCAAAACCTACCGCGATGCCT
>CALCCE010000194.1 GCA_937899835.1 uncultured Flavobacteriales bacterium
GATCGGACTGAGATCCGATTGGTCCAGCACCATGATGCCGTCGTGGTCGTCTCCCAGTCCGATCTCATCTTCTGCGCAGATCATTCCTTCGGAAGCCTCACCCCGAATTTTTGACTTTTTGATCGTAAAGGGATCACCCTCTGCCGGATAAAGTTTGGCTCCAACGGTGGCTACCACCACTTTTTGGCCGGGTGCCACATTGGGCGCACCGCAAACAATGGGCAACACCACATCGTTGCCGATCGAAACCGAACAGGTTTTCAACCGGTCGGCATTGGGGTGCACGTCAGTCGACAATACTTCGCCTACTACCAGGCCTTTCAAACCGCCGGGCACCGATTGTACCCGTTCCAGTTTTTCCACTTCCAAGCCACAAAAAGTAAGCAAGTCTGCCGTCTCTTCAGGAGAGGTTGGGATATCCAGAAAATCTTGGAGCCACTGGTAAGAAATCTTCATTGCAAAAGCGGTTTTATCGAGCCCACAAAAGTAAATAATATCGCATTGCGAGTTGAATCCAATGCCTTGGAAATGCAATTGAATCGAGAATCCATCAGATGGATTTGACCAGCGGTAGAAACGGTTCGCCCGGTATTCGGTAAATTGGAGGCTACAATCCAACTGCTATGCGCACCTTACTTTTTATCCTTAGCCTGATGGGCTGGCACTTTACCGTGTTGGCACAAGACACTTTTTCTATTGTCGCCGTAGATTCAGCTACTGGTCAGGTTGGAAGTGCCGGTGCCAGTTGCCTGGACAACAGTCAGATTCTTGGTGGTGTGTCTATCATCGTAAAAGTACATCCGGGCCGTGGTGCCATCAATACACAAAGCTTTTGGGACCCCACCAACCAAAACAATGCTTCGGGGCTACTGCTCGGCGGGTCGTCTCCCACTCAGGTCATCGATTGGTTAACGCTCAACGATGTGACCAACGAACCCCTTTTACGGCAATACGGCATCGCCGATTTTGATCCCAACAACAGCCCAAGGGCAGATGCTTTTACGGGCAGCAACTGCTTCGATTTTAAAGGGCAACGCGTGGGCTCAAACTATGCGATTCAAGGCAATATCCTTTCTGGGCCCGCCATCCTCGACTCGATGGAAGCCCGCTTTCTCAACACGCCCGGTCCACTTTCTGACAAGTTGATGGCTGCGCTGCAAGGGGCCAACGTGCCCGGTGCCGATACCCGTTGTTTGAACGAAGGAGTTTCCAGCCGTTCGACTTTTTTGATGGTGGCCAAACCCACCGATCCTGAAAACAACCTCTGGCTCGATTTGCGGGTGAACCAAACTCCTTTTGGAGAAGAGCCGATCGACTCGTTGCAAAACCTATATGATGCGTGGCAACTCACGGCCAGCACCAATGAACTTTCAGCGGAAGCCTTGGAAGTAAAAGTCATGACGCTACCCGGATCGCAATCGCTACAATTGAGCTGGGAAACCCGCGGTAGCGCCAATTACCGAATGGCAATCTTCAGTTTAGAAGGACGGCAAGTGATCGATACGCAGGTGGCCAATGGCGTTTTTAATATTCCTGAAAATCAATTGGCTGCAGGAGCCTACACCTACCGTTTGCTGAAAGACAACCTGCCGGTGGCGCAGGGAAAACTCATCTTACCTTAAGAAATCCGACTCCAGTTGGTTCGGGTACGCACCATTTTATCGTAATGCTCTCGAATGGCTTGGTGCTCAGGAGCCATTAGGTTAGGGTCATTTTCCAATACCTTGGCGGCCTGTTCCCGGGCCAATCCCAAAATTTGATTGTCTTTGGACAAGTCGGCAATGGTCAAATCGAGCAGTCCGCTCTGTTGTGTTCCCATCAAATTTCCGGGTCCACGCAGGCGCAGGTCCTCCTCTGCAATTTCAAATCCATCGTTGGAACGGCACATGATCTCCATGCGCTGCCGGCCTTCGTTGGACAGCTTTACGCCTGTCATCAAAATACAAAACGATTGCTCGGCTCCCCGCCCCACCCGGCCCCGCAGCTGGTGCAGTTGCGACAAGCCGAAGCGTTCGGCACTTTCTATCACCATCACCGAGGCATTGGGCACATTTACTCCTACTTCAATCACGGTGGTGGCTACCAAAATTTGGGCATGGCCACTGGCAAAGCGCTCCATCTCGGCCTCTTTGTCGGCGGGCTTCATTTTGCCGTGCACAATGCTAATGCGAAAATCGGGTAGCGGAAACGCCCGGCTGATACTTTCGTAGCCGTCCATCAGGTCTTTGTAATCCAACTTTTCCGATTCCTTTATCAAGGGGTACACCACGTAGACCTGTCGCCCTTTGGCGATTTCTTCGTGCATGAATCCAAAAACTTTTAATCGAGAAGAATCGTAGCGGTGAACGGTTCGAATGGGTTTTCTGCCGGGTGGCAATTCATCAATCACACTCACATCCAAGTCGCCATAGAGGGTCATGGCCAAGGTGCGCGGTATTGGGGTAGCCGTCATCACCAACACGTGGGGTGGAATTTTATTCTTGCGCCACATGCGGCTACGCTGCGCTACGCCAAAACGGTGTTGCTCGTCGATCACTACCAAACCCAATTGCTGAAATTGCACGCGATCTTCGAGCAAAGCGTGGGTGCCAATCAACAGGTGAAGTTCTCCACTTTCCAATCGGGCATGCAACCGCTTTCGTTGGGCTTCTTTGGTAGAGCCGGTGAGCAGTCCAACTTGCATTCCGGTTCCATCCAGGTATCCGGAAATACTCTCAAAATGCTGAATGGCCAAGATTTCGGTGGGTGCCATCAATGCGGATTGGTAGCCATTGTCTAATGCAATGAGGCACACCATGAGTGCCACCATGGTTTTACCGCTGCCCACATCGCCTTGCAACAGGCGGTTCATTTGCCGGCCGGAGCCCATGTCTCGCCGAATTTCTTTGATGACCCTTTTCTGGGCCCCAGTGAGTTCAAAAGGCAGCTTTTCAGCATAAAATTGATTGAAATGCTCCCCAATTTCGCCAAACACTACTCCCCGAATTTTTTGGTTGCGCACGACTTGCATCCGCAACAGCTGTAGCTGAACGAAAAACAACTCCTCGAACTTGAGTCGAAAAACTGCTTTTTGCAGGGTGTTGGGATTGCTGGGGAAATGGACTTCGCGCAGGGCCGCGTTGCGCGGCATCAGGCGCAGGTCCTGTATCAAGGTGGGGGTTAGGTTTTCGGGCATCTTGCCCCCAACTTGCTCCTGCAACGCCCATTGCAATCGGGCAATGCCTTTGCTGTGTAAACCTTGTGCAGTGAGTTTTTCAGACGAATGGTACACGGGCTGCAATTGGCTATTGAGCGCCACCGAATGTTCACTGGCTTTCTCCAATTCGGGATGGGCAATGTTCCACTTGCCTTTGAATTGCGAGGGTTTGCCAAAAACGATGTACTCTTCGCCCGCATTTACCGAGCGTTCTACCCAGGAAATGCCTTTGAACCACACCAATTCGATGCGGCCACTGTCGTCGTAAAATTCGGCTACCAGCCGACTGGCGCGTTTGGCACCAATTTTTTCGAGTCGGCCAATACGGCCCCGCAATTGGATGTAAGCCAGATCGTTTTGAATCTCGCTTACCTTGTGGAACTGGCTCCGGTCGATGTAGCGAAAGGGGTACTGAAACAACAGATCAGCAAAAGTTCTGATCCCCATTTCAGCAGTAAGGGTGGAAGCCCGTTTGGGCCCCACCCCTTTTAAAAATTCAATCGGTGTGTCTTGAAGATGTCCAGCCATGCCGACAGGAGCGGTTTACAACGCCATACCCAAATCTACTACAATTGCGAGAGTTGAGCCGGAGGTGTGGCTCGTGTCAGGCCAGCATCATGATGGGATTTTCCATCATTTGCTTGAAAGTCCGTAAAAATTCGGCTCCGGTGGCTCCGTCCACCGTGCGGTGGTCGCAAGACAAGGTTACCTTCATACGATTTCCAGGAACAACCTGATCACCTTTCACGACCGGCTCTTTGCGGATGGCACCAACGGCCAAAATGCAAGAGTTGGGCGTGTTGATGATGGCGGTAAACTCCTCAATGCCGAACATCCCCAGGTTGGAAATGGTGAAGGTACTGCCTTCCATTTCATCGGGCTGCAGTTTTTTGTTGCGGGCCTTATCGGCATACTCGCGCACCTCTGCACCAATTTGAGACATTTGCTTGAGGTTCGCATGCCGTACCACCGGCACCAGCAATCCTTCAGAAACGGCTACTGCCACGCCTACGTGCACATGGCTGTAGGTGTGAATGGTGTCACCCATCCAGGAAGAATTGATTTGCGGGTGTTTTTGCAAGGCCACAGCGGCTGCTTTGATCACCATATCGTTGAAGGAAATGCGCAGGTCGCCGGTGTCGTTCACCGCTTTGCGGGCCTTGATGGCATTGTCCATATCGAGGTCGATCGTGAGGTAGAAGTGCGGAGCCGAGAATTTGCTTTCGCCCAATCGGCGAGCGATGGCTTTCCGCATCTGGCTCACTTTTTCTTCAGTAACGCCTTCGGCACCTACCGCAAGACCTGCACCAGCAGCAGGGGCTGCCGCAGGTTGGTAACTGTCGATGTCGCGTTTCACAATACGGCCACCGTCTCCGGAGCCGCTCACCAAACTGATATCAATTCCTTTTTCTTGCGCCAATCGTTTGGCCAAGGGCGAAGCAATGATGCGACCATTGGTATTGGTGGCTGCCACCGGTACAGGAGCCGGAGCTGCCGCAGGTGCAGGCGCTGCTGCTGGTGCGGGAGCACTCACAGGTGCCGCTGGTACAGGTGCCGGTTCTGGCTCAGGTGCGCTGTCCGCAGCTGCGCCAGCCTCATCGGCAGCAATCAGTGCTTCTACGTCTTCTCCATCCTCGCCCAAAATGGCCAGAATGCTATCTACCGGAGCGGTATTTCCGGTTTCAACACCAATGTAGAGCAACTTTCCATCCTGGAAAGATTCAAATTCCATCGTGGCCTTATCGGTTTCGATCTCGGCCAACAAGTCGCCCGATTCTACTGTATCACCTACCGATTTGTGCCATTCCGCCACCACGCCTTCAGTCATGGTGTCGCTCAATTTGGGCATTCTTACGATCTCTGCCATTTTTCTCCGGAATTAAAAGTCTGGTTTATGAGTTGGTTGGAGGAGCTTACTCCATGATGAAAGGATAATCTTCTTGTGCGTACACGTCTTTGTACAATTCGCTTGGATCGGGAAGCGGACTCTCCTCGGCAAACTGCACCGATTCTTCCACTTTTTGTTTCACCCGCGCCTGAATCTCTTCAATTTGTTGGGCAGTAGCATACCGCTTCTTTTTAATGGTATCCAATACGGAGTTGATGGGATCCACTGCTTTGTATTCGGCTACCTCTTCTTTGGTGCGGTACTTTTGAGGGTCGGACATGGAGTGCCCTTTGTATCGGTAGGTCCGAATGTCCAACAAGGTTGGCCCATTTCCTGCACGGGCGTGTTCGGCCGCTTTGGCTATGGCTTCGTGCACTGCTTCAGGAGACATGCCGTCAACCGCAGCGGAAGGCATATCGTACGACAAGCCCAACTTCGAGAGATCGGTCACATTGGAGGTACGCTCTACGGAGGTACCCATTGCATAATTGTTGTTTTCAATGATAAAGATCACGGGAATCTTCCAGGTCATCGCCATGTTGAAGGTTTCGTGGAGTGCTCCCTGACGCACGGCTCCGTCTCCCATCGAACACAAGGTCACCCGCTTTTCACCGCGGTACATGTCCGCAAAAGCAATCCCCGCTCCCAGGGCAATTTGGGCACCAACGATGCCGTGTCCCCCCATGAGGTTGCGGCTTTTGTCAAACATGTGCATCGAGCCACCTTTGCCTTTGGTGCACCCGGTTGACCTTCCGTAGAGTTCGGCCATTACAAACTTTGGATCCATGCCCAAACCAATGGGATGCGCGTGGTCGCGATAAGCAGTAATGTGTCGATCAGCTTCGGTTACTGCCGACACGGCTCCGGCTACTACTGCTTCCTGCCCGATGTAGAGGTGGCAGAACCCACCGAATTTTTGCTGAATGTATAGCTGACCAGCTTTCTCCTCAAACTTGCGCATCAGGAGCATGTCCTCATACCATTTAAGGTATGTGGCTTTGTCGAACTTTGTCTTCGTCTTTTTTGCGGTTGCAGTAGCCATATCTATTGGTCTCGTTTAAACTTGTTGAGGGCAACAAAAATAGGAATCTTTCGGGCAAATTGCTCGCCCAAATAACGCATCAAAAAGGATTGGTTTAGGCCTCTGACAGATTTCGTCGGGTGAAGCTCAACGGAAGGATTTGTTCCACATTCTCCAGCCGATACACCGTTGGTGTTAAGGTGCCTAATAAGATCATCATCGGAACCCGGTCCCGGTCTTCGTACTCCTTCAACACTTGACGACAAGCGCCACAGGGAGAAACGGGCTGCGAAAGTTGAAACTCGTCTGAATTCGCTACTACCGCAATTTGTCGAATGGGAACCGTTGGATATTGGGCACTGGCTGCAAAAACCGCCACCCGCTCCGCACACAATCCCGAAGGATAGGCTGCATTTTCCTGGTTGCTCCCCACTACGATTTTACCATTGGCTAAGCGAACGGCTGCCCCAACATGAAACTTGGAGTAAGGTGCATAGGCCTCCTTCATGGTGTTCCTGGCACGCAACATCAACTCTTGTTGTTCCGTTGGTAACTCCTCCAAAGAGTCAAAAACCTCTACTTTGGTTTGAAACGTTATCAGGTTGCTCAATAGGCGTTTATTATTTGGCCTGGGTCGGGCGAACAACGAAAATAGGAAATAGTAAGGATGCAATGCCGTTTTTTGCGCATCGGAGGTGGTCGTCTTGCCAAACAACTTGGCCGAATTTGATTAATTTCAGCGCTGGTTACGGTTTTTTACCCCTTTTATGCAAGAGTTGACTTCCGTTTTGCAGGGTTTTTCTACCCTGAACCTGACGCAAATTGGCGGTGCAGCCCTCATGAAGCGGAAAGACACCAAGTTTGTGCTTTCGGTCCAACTGCTGCCAGGGTTACTGCAACAAGTTCAATCCCACTATGCTTTACTCGAAGTAGAGGGACAATCCATTCAAAACTACCGCACCCGCTACCTCGACACCCACGATTGGCGTTTTTACCTCCATCACCACAACCAGCGAATCAATCGGATTAAAATCAGGTACCGCAGTTACCTGGATTCTGACCTTACCTTTTTGGAGGTGAAGCGCAAAGATCAGAAGGGACAAACCAACAAAAGCAGAAAAGCCGTTGCCGCGATCGAAGCCTCGTTTTCCTCCGAGCAAGACGACTTCATCACCTTGGAAACTGACGTGAATTCCAACCATTTAGCCCCTACGCTGGACAGCACTTTCCAACGCATCACCCTGGCAGCGCCCCACCGACAGGAACGCGCTACCATTGATATCAACCTCAACTATCGGGATTTGCACCGGCCTGAATTGCAGCAATTGGCCATTGTTGAGGTAAAACAAGGCAACGCAAGACAGGGCTCTCCCCTGTTTCAAGCGTTAAAAGCCACCGGCCACCGCCCACTGCGCATCAGCAAATACTGCACTGGAATCGCCTTGCTGCACCCCGAATTGAAGCAAAATCGATTCAAGTCCGTTTTTTTACAGTTAAATAGAATTTTACATGGATCACTTGTGCAGCCTGCTGCTTGACTTAGAGGCAGTTCGTTTCTTTGGCATCAAACTGATCAACTACCAGGATTTTGGACAGTTGGTGGCCCGGTTCATTTTCAACTTTGGGGTGACCCTGGTGTTGGTGCGGTTCATCTATTACCCGGTATCTCGCCGGAAGGATTATCTGTTCTCTTACCTGCTTTTCGGATCGGCCATCTTTCTGCTGTGCCACATCCTGTTATCGGCCGGCGACAAATTGAATTTCGAATTCGCGCTCGGGCTTTTTGCCATCTTCTCTATTATAAGGTATCGAACCAACCCTATTCCCATCAAAGAGATGACATACCTCTTTGTGCTCACCGGCATTGCGGTCATCAACTCGTTGGCAGTTAAAAAAATCAGTTATGCCGAGATGGCCTTTGCCAACCTTTCCCTGCTGGGGCTCATGTTTCTGCTCGAAAGGATTTATTGGGTACGCCGGGAAGTTAGAAAGAACATCTTATATGAAAAGATCGAACTGATCTTACCCGAAAAACGGGAAGAGCTCTTGGCTGATTTGAAATTGCGCACCGGTTTGGACATTCACCGGATAGAAATTGGAAACATCGACTTTTTGCGGGACACCGTAAAGATTTCTGTATTCTACAAAGCGGAGAAAACACAAGCCCTCTGGAACGACGATTCGGCCGAGCGGTAGCCGGCTACCCTACTTTTTATAGAAGGACTTCTAAACGTATTCCTTATCCCTCTTATTTCTTTGTACCTTTTTTCTGCTGGTGATCGCATGCGCACCCCGGCATCAAGATTTTCAATGGCTTACTATGGGCTAAACATAAATTGACGGAAACGCCGAGAAGGATTTTGCTTTCACTGCTTTCGAACCCACCGCTACATCAGCCAAATGAGAACGATACCAATCAAATGTACCATTCCCGAAATGGTATCACGAATAGCTGGTTCCAGCACATTAGAGTAATAACACGCCACGTTGCTTCTTTCTGGTTTGGGTATTATATACCAACCAGATACTGCATCCAACTGATGAACGCAAAAGCTAAATCGGACGCTAACAAGGAAATTTACTCAACAACGTTGTTGCCATCGCCTCCAAGGCCGGAGCGAATGCCTTCCAGATCGAAGGTCAGTGAAAAGCGCAGGGTGTTCTGCAACGGAGATTGTTGGGTGTTGTTTGCACTGAAGTATGCAGGAATCAGGTAAGAGAAATCCAACCCAAAAACGTTGTAGCGCAATCCGGCACCCAAGGTGATGTATTTCCGGTTTCCTTTCGTAGCATGCTCCCAAAAGTATCCTGCACGCACCGAAAACTGCTTATCGTACCAATATTCCGCACCGAAGGCAAACATGAACTCACGCATTTCTTCGCGGAAAACACTTCCTCCTTCTACCACAGCAGTTCCGTCAGCATTTTGCTCGACATTTCCATTAGCGTCTTCAACGGGAGTTCCGGGTGCATCGGTGAAAGAACCAAACATACCGCTGGCTACCGCCCGCTCAGGGTCTGCACCGGCCAAAATAATCGGATTTCCTTCATCGTCAATCTCAAGACCACCGGCCGTATCCCGCAGGTAAATGGGTGGAGTAGGCACCAATAGTTTGTTAATATCAACGGTAAAGGCCAATTCGTTGGCATCGTCTAGCTTAAAGGTCAACCTTGGACCTAAGCGCAGGTTGATGGGAATAAAATCTCGTTTGGTGGTTTCGGTGTATGACACTTTTGCCCCAATGTTCGAAATGTTAGCGCCCCAAGCCCATTCAGCGTCTTTGCCAAATAGCTCAAATTCATCGCTTTGGTAATACACCGAAACGTCAGCAGCTACTGTACGTCCAGGACGAGAATCTGCCCCTTGTACATTCTGCCCTTGCGTGAGGTTAGAATTGATGAAGCGAATGGCCAAACCTCCCGAAAAGCGATCGGAAAGCTTGCGCGAATAGGCCAGGTCTAAGGCAAATTCGTTGGGCCTTACCTGGATGGTATTGGCACCGGTGTTATCGGTAAATTGAATATCGCCAAGGGTAAAGTAGCGTAGTGAACCACCTACGGCAGACATGCCCCGTCTGTCTATTTTCTTGTAAAAGCTCAAGTAAGAGAGGCTGATGTCTGGCACCAAAGCACGTAGCCAGGGCGTGTAGGAAATGCCAAAGCCCATGTCTTTTTCGGTATACACCAACTTGGCGGGGTTCCAGTGGATCGAATTGACATCCGCAGAGGTGGCCACACCGACATCTCCCATTCCACCAGCCCGAGAGTCGGGACCAATGCTTAAGAAAGGAACAGCTGTAGTAATGGTGTTGATGTCTCCCCCGTTAATATTACTGGCATTCACCTGTGCTTTCAGCTGCGATCCCAACGGAAAAGCACACAATAATGAAAGGGGGAGGAAAGCGTAATAACGCAGGTTTTTCATACCTCCTTGGTTAAGAATTGCAAATATAGACATATAATACTTACTGATAAGAGCCGCTTAGTTCAGGATAACCAGTTTCTCGAACTCGTCCACTGTGTCTCCACTGGGGGCAGTCACTTGCAGCTTATAAACGTAAACACCCTTACCAATCTTATCTCCGTAGTCATCTCTTCCGTCCCATTGTATGGGACCAACACGAAAACCATCCGACAGGTAGTTGCCATCAATGATTTTGACCAGCTTTCCGGAAACGGTAAATACCTGAATTCTTACAGACAGGTTTTGCCCGGGCTGGTTGTGCTCGAAATAAAAAGCAGTATTGGTGGTGAAGGGGTTTGGGTAATTCAGAATGTGCTCCAGGGCCAATTTAGCATTGCTTGCCACCACAAACTCCGTTTCAGCTTCTCCGGAGTTGTTGTGTACGTCCCAAACTTTCAGGCGCAGCGTGTGCCGACCTTCTGAAAGTTGGTTGAAAGGATATCGGATAGATCCCTTTTGATAGGAATCGAGGTCGGATTCGTAGTAATCGTTCAACACGATGGAGTTGGAGGTGTTTTCATCGAGCACCGCTACAATGTCGTGCCCAATGCCGTTGCCTACCGTATTGATACCGTTTGAATCGAAAACGATGGCAAACAAATCAGGATTTTCATCCGTGAGCCCTCCAAAAACAAAATCCTGGTTGTTCATGTACAGCTCTACGGTAGGTGGCTGATCGTCTCCGGCAATGTCGCCGGATACGCCTCCGATCACAAAGTCTTCGAATCCTCCGGCTGCATCTACCGACCCGTTTTCGGCATAGTAACTGATGCGGCCATCGCCTTGCAAGAATGAAATGTCTTTGGGAACTACAAAAGTGAAGGAGAATTCACCGTTTTTCACACTGGCCCTGCCTTTAAATAAGATGCTCTCTTGCAGGTTGAAACGAAATGTTCCAATGCCGTCGTTATTTAAGGTCTCAATCCGCTTGGATTTGTCGAACACCGTGGGATAAACTGTTCCATTGAAATCAGTCAATTTGTTGCCTTGATAATCGCTAATCTGGCCAAAAATGGTTACCCGCTCCAGGGCACGAATGGTATCTGGTGCACTGGTGGTAATTACCTTGTGTTGCGGATAAGCCAGCTGCAATGCCGGGTCTCCCAACAAGGTAAAATTGCGTGTATTGACCGAAATGTCGCTTGCTCCTTTGGTCAAACGGGTTAAATCTCCTAATCGAGGATAATTACCACTGGCATCGCGCGAATAAGCGATTTCGCTAAAAGCCTGGGCCAATTTGAAGTTGGGAGTACTGAAAACCAAACGGGTGGTAGTGAGCAACCCGATGCCTCCTCCACGAGGATTGAGGAATACATATTCTCCTGCAGATGTACGTTTGGGATCGTCGAATCGGCTAAACTCGCACGTGGCCGTTAGAAACAAAGGTTGATTGAAACGGTTTTCCCAACTGTTGATTTCTGGCACTTCGAGCACCCTTTCATGACCCCAGCCCAATTCCCCGCCGTGGCCTACATATTGCAACACCAGAGCTCCTTGGTCCATTCGGGCCTGAATGCTAGCATTTACATCAGGGTAACGTTCCCCTCCAGGGGTAGACACCTGCTGAAAGGCATCGAAAAAGATTTTGTCAATATTGAATTCGATGTGAGAGGTATCCACCTTGGTGGCCAAAATATTGGCATCCCGCATGTGAACGTTACCGTCTTCATCATCACCAATGAAAGCCACGTAAGTGCGCCAGGGTCCCAGGGTACGTGTATCGTAATACATCTCTACCTTGTCTACCGCTACTTGGGCTTGCTGTACATTTTTTACCGGGAAACGCCCAATACCGATATCCACCTTGTCGGCGAGGGCATCGCTTTCAGTAGGATCGAGGAGTCCGAAATAGTCGTCTGAAATATAACTCTGTAACGACCACAAAGAATTGTTGGAGTGGTAGGAAGGAAGCAAATTGGTGTTCCCCGAAATGCGGTCTTTTGGATCGTAGGAGCCGTCTCCAAACAACAATAAATATTTAGGAAGCTGTTCAGGATTGGTTCCGGCCCGTTCGTAGAACATGCGCATGAAATCTTTGATAGCAGTAATATCCTGCGCACCAGAGGAAAATTCGTTGTAAATCTGTTGGTCCGTTACCACATTTACGGTCATGTTGTCTATTCTACGGTGAATTTCAGCCAACCGTTCTGCCTGATTCAGAAATTGAGCAGGGGCTACGATCGTAAATTCCGCACCTGGCAGGGCATGAAGATTTTGAGTCGGTACCCGGCCTACCCGGTAAGGAGTAATGAATTGTTCGTTCGAAAAGGCAATGAATTCCTTAAGGCTATCGGTAGGTGCAATGAATTCTCCATTGCCGCCATTCGTGGTAATGGTAATGGATGCTACATTTACCGGATCAGTAATGTCCCACACCTGATAGGTGGGGTTCCAATCGCCAATGACGTAACGGGCGTCTCCGTTTCCCACCGATGTTAAATCTCGAAACATCATTTGGTCACCGGCCAAAATCAACCTACGGCGTGCTTGAATTTCAAGGTAATTCAACCAAGCCACCGCAGAAGAGTTGCCTTTGTTAAAGGTCAGTGTGATGTCCTGCCGGTTGGAGGTTGGTGTGTAGAAAAATTCGCTGGTAGCAGCATTCGCATACTGATTAATGTACCCTGAGGGAACACCACTGATGGAAACCACATCGGAACCGAGGTTACCTGCATTAATACTAAATGTGCTATTGCCTCCGATGGTACGAGCCACGACATTAGTTTTGAGCCTTACCTGGCTGGTGGTAACCACATTCGGAAAGTTGAACAAGAAGTCGTAAGTAGTAACCGCATTGAATTGCTCCCCATACCACTCCTTGCCAGAACTGATCAGGTTAACCAAATCGCGCTCATAGAAATCGCGATCGTCAAATTCAGTGATCGTTTGAGCACTGTTGCTCAAAGCAGCCGCTGGCTGAATCCTTTTGGCCGGGGGGCCAAAATAATTGGCCGTAATAAAATAATAGCTGGTATCGGAGAAAAGGTTGAATTCGTGCGAAAGCACACTTCCAGTTTTTGCCCATTGGTGAGGACCTTGGGCATAAAACAGGATGTAATCGTCCCGGTTGAATACGCCATCAGATTCTCCTTCTATATAAATGGCATTTTCTTTTAAGTCGTCGTGCCGGTAAGCACTGTTGTTCCGAGGGAGCATGCCTCCTCCATTTCCAAAAACCCTAAGGTTGGTAGGATTGAGGTTGGCGATATCCATACCAAGCGCTTCCAACACGCTGTAAGAAATTTTGCACACGCCATCTTCGGTAACACCAATTTTAAACCAATCTCCTGAACCCAATACGGAAGAAGAAGCGAATTCTCTGCTGCCTGAGCGCCTGGACGCCAGGCCCTGTTCGGGTGTAATTTCTAAATCAAAGGCTACTAATTTCTCCAACTGACCAGTAGATGGATTTTTGCGCAAAGGCAATAGGTCCACGTATAAAATAGGAGCCTTGCGTTGAAAAGTCACTTTTGACAAAAAATCGGGAGAACTGGTAATCTTAGGAAGATCTTGCGCCCGAATCCATTTCTGTTCAGCCGGATCCAGCGCTTCATACTGCTGATTGATCAGGCGCACCTGAGCATTTACCGTACCTGCAGGCAATGTTTTGTTGAGGTAGAACCGAGGTAAAAAACTCTCTTCTAACCGAAAAGTTGCTCCTTCGAAATAGAGATAGGATAAAGAAAGTTCCTCTGTCAACACTTCCGTTCGACCGCCTTTCCAATCGATTTGATACTCCTGCGAAGCGCCAACTGGTCGCTCACTTGCACTCTGAAGGGTTTTCTGGGCTTGGGTCACTCCTCCAACTAAAATCGAAAGGAGTACCAGTAAAAACCTGGTTTTCATAACCTTACTAATAAATATGAAATTTTACCAACCACGCGCTTTGTCCTTAGCATCTATCTCCTTAGAAAAGCGCAACTGAAGAACGGGAGTCCCCTGTTATTATTGCTTCTTTTCAAGATTGGCCAATTTTTTTTAGGCCGATTAGGAATAAATTATTTTCGTATAATTGCGAGTTGCTGATCACGAATTTATGATTAAAAAATTCAACCTCGGCTTAGCATTTGCCCTGGTTTTTGGGTTGCTATTGGCTGATTCCGTAAAGGCACAAGACCCGGCATTTACCCAATTTTATGCCAACCCAATTTACCTCAATCCAGCTCTTGCGGGTGCGGTACGTTGTCCACGTGTTGTGATGAATTATCGCAACCAGTGGCCCGCCCTTACGGGTACATTTGTCACTTATTCAGCTTCTTACGATCAACATTTTGATGCGTTATCGGGCGGACTGGGCATCATTGCAACCGCCGATCGTGCCGGAGAAGGTACCGTAAACACCACAAATGCAGCGGTGATTTACAGCTACTCTTTGGATGTTACTGACGACTTCGCCATTAGAGCGGGATTTCAGGGTGGTTTCTTTCAAAAATCCATTGCCTGGGACAAGCTAACTTTCGGGGACATGATTGATCCTCGTTTCGGTTTCATCTATGATACCAAAGAGGTACCAGGTCAAAATACGATCAATGGCTTAGACTTTTCTGCCGGTATCCTTGGATTCTCGCGTACCTTCTATGTAGGTTTTGCCACGCATCACCTCACCGAACCAAATGAATCTTTTTTCCGGGAAACGGATAGTCAGATCAGCGACTTACCACGAAAATACACCGGACACATCGGAGCAGTTATTCCATTCAACAAGAAATACCCTGACGAAGGCTCGATTTCACCTAACTTTCTTTACCAGCGACAAGGAAGTTTTCAGCAGTGGAATATTGGCCTTTACCTTACCAAAGGTCCTGTGGTGGGTGGTATGTGGTATCGACATGATGATGCTTTGGCCTTTCTGTTTGGGTTACAAGCCGATCAAATTCGGGTGGGATACAGCTATGATCTCACCATTTCTAAACTAACAAATGCCACTGGTGGAGCGCATGAAATCTCTTTGGCATTTCAATTCCCTTGCCGCCAAAAACGAGTACGCTTCCGCCCTCTGAGCTGTCCGAAATTTTAAGGGTAACAAAACCGCCAGCAATACGTAAAGCAAATTTCCGTTATATTTGCTCGATTATCACCAATAATAATTTGGTATGACCAGGAAACTAAGCATCCTTCCATTCGCTTTCCTGATTCTAACCCTCGCTTCCTGTTCTTACGAACAATCTGCTACTACCGGTTGGAATTACAATGATTCGCGTAATGGAGGCTTTGAGAAAGCTCCCTTCGAGGAGCAAGAAACAGGCCCTAACTTTGTACTTGTAGAAGGTGGTACTTTTACCATGGGTCGTGTGAAAGACGATTTCATGTACGATTGGAACAACTACCCTCGTCGTGCAACCGTTTCTTCCTTTTACATGGATGAGACGGAAATCTCCAACTTGCAATGGCTTGAATACTTATACTGGTTAGGAAGAGTTTTTGGTGCCGATTATCCGGAAGTAGTTCGTAAAGCCCTTCCCGATACACTCGTTTGGCGTTCCAAACTGGGCTATATGGAACCCTACGTAGATTACTACCTGCGTCATCCGGCCTATCGAGATTATCCTGTTGTCGGTGTAAACTGGCTCCAAGCAACCGATTTTTGTGCATGGCGAACTGACCGCGTGAATGAGTACATTCTTATTCGTGAAGGCATTTTGGAACATTACATTGCACAGGCAGGTGACGACAACTTTAATACTGAAGCCTACCTCAATGGACAATACGAATCTGGCAAACGCATTGATGGATTGCCTAACCTTGACCCAAACAGTGGAGGTTACCGAAACGTAAGGATGACGGATGGTATTCTTTTGCCCCGTTGCCGCCTACCGACGGAAGCTGAGTGGGAATATGCCGCTTATGGATTGATCGGTAATGCTTTGGGTGAGCGGATCATCGAGAGGCGTCAATGGCCTTGGAATGGTCATGCAGTGCGTAACCCGGAAGAACGGTACATTGGTAGCATGTTGGCCAACTTTAAACGTGGACGTGGTGATAACATGGGTATCGCAGGAAAATTGAACGATAACGCGGACATTACTGCTCCTGTCTATTCTTACTGGCCCAACGATTATGGCCTGTATAATATGGCAGGTAACGTAAGTGAATGGGTAATGGATGTATATCGCCCATTGTCTTTGGAAGACATGGAAGATTTTAGGCCTTTCCGTGGAAACGTTTATAAAACCTTGGAACGCGATCAGGATTACATCGTAGCTGATAAAGACAGCCTTGGACGATTGATCTATCGGGATGTAACCGAGGAAGAAAACGTTGACCGCAGAAACTACAAGCGTGCTGACAACATCAATTACTTAGACGGTGATTGGGAGTCGCACGTTGATGCTGTGCACTGGGAAGGTTTTGAAGCCGATGAAGAAACCTCTGCTGAGACCAGCTATATGTATTCTTATGGTTCTACCTCAATGATCAACGATCATGCGAGGGTATACAAAGGTGGTTCTTGGAAAGATCGCGCCTGGTACATGAATCCAGGTACTCGTCGGTTTCTCGATGAGCAGCAATCTACCTCCTACATTGGTTTCCGCTGTGCGATGGACCGTGTTGGTTCACCAGTAGGTCTGGGCGGAAGATAATTTTTCCCAAGCCATTAAACGATATTTCAACCCTGGGTTTATTTTTGACCCAGGGTTTTTTTATGCCTTTTTCTATGACTACTCCAGCGCTTTACCGTCTTTTCCGACAACACCCCAAGGTGAGTACCGATACTCGAAAAATTGTTCCTAATTCTATCTTCTTTGCTTTAAAAGGGGCCAATTTCAATGGCAATGCATTTGCACAGCAGGCCTTGGAAGCCGGTTGCGCCTACGCAGTGATCGACGAAGTGGAGTACCAGCAAAACGATCGTTGCATTTTGGTAGATGATGTTTTAACCAGCTTGCAGCAACTTGCTACCTATCACCGGCAACAATTTAAAATTCCGTTCATTGGCATTACCGGATCTAACGGAAAAACCACTACCAAAGAACTCATCTTGTCGGTGCTGCAAACCCAATATCGTACGGTGGCCACGGTGGGCAATTTCAACAACCACATCGGAGTTCCACTCACCTTGTTGTCTATTCCTGACGATTGCGAACTGGCGATTATAGAGATGGGAGCGAACCACCGGGAAGACATTGCTGAACTGTCGGAAATTGCGTTGCCGGATTATGGCATCATTACCAACATTGGAAAGGCTCACCTGGAGGGTTTTGGAGGCTTGGAAGGTGTAGAGTATGCCAAAAGTCGGCTTTACGAATTCATTCGTAAAACCAATGGCAAATTGTTTGTGAATGGCGACAACGCCCAACTCATGCGGCTGAGTGAAGGTATTGACCGCATTCTTTACGGCAGCAGGGAAGATCATTTTGTTCGGGCTTCTTTAACCAGCACCTTTCCATTTTTACACCTTTCTTGGGCCCATGAAACGGCTACTACCGATCCCATAGAAACTCAAATTATTGGGAGCTATAATTTCGAAAACATCCTGGTAGCCTTGTGTGTCGGGCGCTATTTTGGTGTATCCAGGGAAAATGTCATTCGCGGCATTTCCAACTACCGTAGCGACAACAATCGGTCACAACTCATAAAGCAAGGGAGCAACACCATCTTGTTGGATGCCTACAATGCTAATCCTACCAGCATGTCGGGTGCACTGCGCAATTTCAAAGCATGGGATACAGGCCAACCCAAGCTGGCGGTTTTGGGTGATATGTTCGAATTGGGAGAATACGCTGAAGTGGAGCATCAAAGTATCATAGACCTTGCTTCAGAGCTTGGTTTAGAACAGGTGGTATTGGTGGGCCAACATTTCGGGGGAAGTGCTCTTCCTGCTCACTTCCAACATTGCTCCACCACTGAAGAGGCGATGACGTACCTAAAGGACAAAAAAATAAGCGGACACGCCTTGTTGATCAAAGGATCAAGGGGTGTCCGCTTAGAACGTTTATTGGAAGTGCTACCGTCTTAATTGGTAAGCACGTGACGCGAAATCACAATCTTCTGCACTTCTGAAGTTCCTTCGTAAATCTGAGTGATCTTGGCATCGCGCATGAGGCGCTCCACGTGGTATTCTTTCACGTATCCGTATCCACCGTGCACCTGCACTGCTTCTGTGGAAGCTTCCATGGCTACTTTTGAAGCATAGAGTTTGGCCATTGCACTAAGATGTCCGTAAGGTTTCTTGTGATCTTTCAACCATGCAGCTTTCAAGCAAAGCAAGCGAGCGGCTTCAATTTCAGTAGCCATATCGGCCAGTTTGAATTGAATGGCTTGGTGCTTGTCGATGGTTTTACCGAACGCTTTGCGCTCTTTCGAGTACGCAGTAGAAAGTTCCAGAGATCCTGAAGCAATTCCCAAAGCTTGCGCAGCGATTCCGATACGGCCGCCTTCTAACGTTTTCATCGCGAATTTGAAACCAAATCCATCGTCACCTACACGGTTGGCTTTGGGCACTTTTACATCGTTGAAGAGCAAGGTGTGGGTATCAGAGGCTCGAATCCCCATTTTATTTTCTTTGGCTCCTACGATAAAACCGTCCATCCCTTTTTCAACTATGAGGCAATTGATCCCCCGGTGGCCTTTATCGGCATCGGTTTGGGCCATTACCAGGTAGGTAGAAGCGGAATTCCCGTTGGTGATCCAGTTTTTGGTGCCGTTGAGCAAATAATAATCGCCCATGTCTACGGCAGTAGTTTTTTGAGAGGTCGCATCAGAACCAGCTTCGGGCTCCGACAAACAAAAAGCTCCGATCTTTTCTCCTTTGGCCAGAGGCACCAGGAATTTTTGCTTTTGTTCTTCTGATCCGAATGTTTCCAAACCCCAACAAACGAGGGAGTTGTTGACGGACACTACTACTGAACTTGATGCATCTACTTTCGAAAGCTCTTCCATGGCCAACACGTAAGAGACGGTATCCATGCCACCTCCTCCGTATTCGGGAGAAACCATCATGCCCATGAAACCAAGTTCACCCAACTGACGGATTTCGTCTTTAGGAAAGGTCATGGTCTCATCTCTTTCAATCACACCGGGTTTCAATACATTTTGGGCAAAATCCCGTGCTGCGTCACGTACAGCAATTTGTTCTTCTGTAAGCTCGAAATTCATTTCCTAGGTCTTTGGTTAAGAGGCTAAATGAGGGCACAAATTTAGATTTTTTGTACGAAATTGCCCAAATGGAAAAAGGGCAATACCGGGTTTTGGGATTGATGTCCGGAACTTCTCTGGATGGCTTGGATTTGGCCTTGTGCTGGTTCAATAAAACCAACCAGGGATGGCAATACCGTATGGAAGCCACACAACACCTGCCCTACTCTGCCCATTGGGTGCAGCTTCTAAGTGAATTGCCCAATGCTTCCGGACCAGAAATTCAGCGCCTCAACGCAGCTTACGGTCGATTTTTGGGGCAGCACTCGAAAACATTTTTAAGTAAGCATCCCGGGAAAGTAGACTTTTTGGCTTCCCACGGCCACACCATTTTTCACCGCCCCGACCTTGATTTCACCTATCAACTTGGGTCGGGCGCCCACCTTTCCATTAGCAGTGGCTTTCCGGTAGTATCTGACTTTCGGACGGCAGATGTTGCCCTGGGTGGCCAAGGTGCTCCTTTGGTTCCTATTGGAGATCGGTTACTTTTTTCGGACTATGCCCAATGCCTCAACCTTGGAGGTTTTGCCAATGTTTCTTTTGAGCAAAAAGGAAATCGAGCGGCCTACGATATTGGTCCGGCCAATTTGGTACTCAACCACTGTGCACAACTGGTAGGGAAAGCTTATGACAAGGATGGTCAGTTGGCACAGAGCGGAGTGGTGATCCCGAAATTGCTCGCAACACTGAATGCACTCGATTACTACCAACAACCACCGCCGAAATCACTGGGGCGAGAGTGGATAGACCTGGAGGTGTTTCCTATTTTATAGCCCTTTGAAACGCAAGCCGTTAATCTGGCTCGCACCTGTTGCGAACACTTGGGCCAACAAATCGGAAAGGCTTTGACCAAAGGACCTGAGGGAAAAATCCTTGTTACCGGTGGTGGGGCGTACCATGGTTTCCTCATCGAGATCATTCGTCAACACTGCCCTTATCCCATAGAGTTACCCGATTCACAATTGATTGATTACAAAGAAGCGTTGATTTTTGCCTTTCTCGGAGTATTGCGGTGGCGAAAAGAAAACAACTGCCTTGCCTCTGCTACCGGTGCAAAAACCGACCATTCTTCAGGGGTTATTCACTTCCCAAAGTATTAACAAAAACAGGGTTAAAACTTTTGATGGGGGACATTTGGTCCTTCATCGGAATTCCTACTTTTACGCCAAATTTTTGCGGCTATGAAGGACCTTCTGGAGAAATACGAAAACAAACGCCCCGAAATCGTTTTCGAGTGGAAAGACGCTGAAACTGAGGCTGAAGGATGGGTAGTGATCAACTCGTTGCGCGGTGGTGCAGCGGGAGGTGGTACCCGGATGCGGAAAGGATTGGACAAACGTGAAGTTGAATCACTCGCGAAAACGATGGAAGTGAAATTTACCGTTTCTGGCCCTCCCATTGGTGGGGCCAAATCCGGGATCAACTTTGATCCTGCTGATCCCCGTAAGGGCGGCGTTTTAGAACGTTGGTACAAAGCGGTGATGCCCCTTTTGAAAAACTACTACGGCACGGGTGGCGACCTCAACGTGGATGAAGTGCATGAGGTAATTCCCATCACGGAAGCCCACGGCTTGTGGCATCCACAAGAAGGAGTGGTGAATGGCCACTATCAGCCGCGCGAGGGCCAAAAAATCATAAAAACCGGCAACCTGAGAACGGGTGTTTCCAAAGAGGTGGAAGATGCTGTCTACTCACCGGACCCCAGTCAAAAATTTGTGGTAGCCGACCTCATCACCGGTTATGGTGTAGCCGAATCGGTGCGCCATTTCTACAACATCTGGAACGGCCAACTGGAAGGCAAGCGGGTGATTGTACAAGGATGGGGCAACGTAGGTGCCGCGGGTGCATATTACCTGGCACAATCGGGTGCCAAAGTGGTAGGCATAATCGACCGTGTGGGTGGCTTATTGAACCCCGATGGTTTCTCTTTTGAAGAGATCAGAGACCTGTTTTTGGCGAAACAAGGCAATCAATTGGTGGCTGACAACCTGCTTTCTTTTGAGGAGGTCAATGAAAAGATTTGGAGTATTGGTGCAGAGGTTTTTATTCCTTGTGCCGCTTCACGACTGATTACCAAGGCACAAGTTGATGCCATGGCCGACAACGGACTGGAGGTGATTTCCTGCGGTGCCAATGTGCCCTTTGCCGATCCCGAAATTTTCTTTGGACCCATTGGCGAACACACCGATTCCATGGTGAGCCTCATTCCCGATTTCATTGCCAACTGCGGCATGGCCCGAGTTTTTGGATACCTCATGGGCGAAGATGTTGCGCTCACGGACGAGGCTATTTTTAGCGACACCTCTGAAACCATTCGCAAAGCACTTGAACTGACACATGCACAAAGTAGCGCCAAGACCAATGTGGCGAAAACAGCATTTGAAATTGCGCTCAATCAGTTGATTTAATTGGACGAGCTCGCTAAAATATTCGAAGATGATTTTCTCGGCAATCCGATAGAGGCGTATTGCTGGTTTTTTGGCCTCGTACTATTTGCGGTAATATTTCAGCGCTACCTCAGCAAGCTGCTGAGCAACTTCATCTTTATCATCTTACAGCGATTTTCGAAAGATGCTACCAAAGAGGAGTTTTTTAAACTGGTTCATGCTCCCTTAGCTTGGTTGATCGTTTCGATCATGATTTTTGCGGCCTCGCGCCATTTGGAGATACCTCCAGATTGGGGTTTGGCTCCGGTATCTGAGTTTGGTTTGCAATTGGTGGTTGCTCGCATCTACAAGCTCCTCCTGTTGATCATTTTTACCTGGTTAATTCTCCGGGTTACCGATTTCCTAGGCTTAGTGCTCATTCGACGGGCCGAAAAAACCAGCACCAAACAAGATGATCAATTGATCCCTTTCGGCATTGAAGCCGTAAAGGTGATCCTGTTGATTTTTTCCATTTTTCTGGCACTGGGATCTATTTTCATGATCAACATCGGTTCTTTAATTGCCGGTTTGGGAATTGGCGGCCTCGCCCTTGCGCTTGCCGCAAAGGAGAGCCTAGAAAATTTGTTGGGGTCTTTCACCATCTTTTTTGATAAGCCATTTGTGGTGGGCGACCTGGTGAAGGTAGGAGACGTTTTAGGGGTAGTAGAAAAGGTTGGCTTTCGAAGCACTCGGCTGCGGACCATGGAAAAAAGCTATTTGACAGTTCCCAATAAGCGGATGATCGATGCGGAGTTGGACAACCTCTCTCAGCGCACGTTTCGCCGGGTAAGTTTTACCCTCGGTGTGACTTATGACACCACTGCTGAACAGATCAAAGCCATTGTGAAAGATGCACAAGATTTGATCGACAACCACCCTAATACCAACCAGGATGGTAAGGTGCGCTTTATGGAATTTGGCGCCAGTTCACTCGACATTATGATCCTCTATTTCATCGATACGATGGATTGGGATGTATTCTTACAGGTAAAAGAAGAGATCAACTTTTCTATCATGGAGATTGTACAGCGCCATAAAAGCGACTTTGCATTTCCTTCTCAAACAATTTATCACCAACCCAACACCCCCTAACTACACGAAGTCATGTATACGCTGATGATCATTGTTTTTGTTCTGGGCTATTTAGCCATCGCCCTGGAGCATCCCATTAAGATCGATAAGGCGGCCTCGGCACTAATCACCGGAGTGCTCTGCTGGGCTATTTATATCCTTTTCTACGATTCCATTTTAGGGGTCAATCTCTCACAAACCATCAACGAATTGATTTCCGATGGCAACCTGATCAAGTGGTTGCAGGAAGATTTGATCAATTACAAGGAGCACATTTCTGAATCTAAAGTGGCTACCCTTGATGATGCCGCGGAAACCGGTGGTATCATCACCCACAGCATTACCCACAACTTACTGCATCACCTCAGCGAGATTGCCAGCATTTTGTTTTTCTTGCTTGGGGCCATGACCATTGTGGAGCTCATCGATGCGCACGAAGGCTTTGCGGTTATCACCGACCGCATCACGACCACCAACAAGGTGAAGTTGATGTGGATTTTGTGCATTCTTACCTTTTTCTTCTCTGCCGCCTTGGACAACCTTACTACGGCCATCGTGATGGCTGCCTTGATCAAAAAGCTTATTAAAGGCAAGGAAGACCTTTGGCTGTTTGCCGGGATGATCGTTATTTCTGCCAATGCAGGTGGAGCATGGTCGCCCATTGGGGACGTCACTACCATTATGCTTTGGATCGGTGGTCAGGTGACTGCTTCCAACATCGTGATCAAGGTGATTCTGCCAAGTTTAGTTTGTCTGATCGTACCGCTTCTTATTCTCACCTTCACCCTCAAGGGCAACATCACCAGCAAATTGGGAATGGTGGAAAAGGAGCACTTAATCAATCCTACTACAGCAACTGAACGCAACTTGGTTTTCTTTTTGGGTGTCGCCATGCTGCTCTTTGTACCGGTTTTTAAAACCGTAACCCACCTGCCACCCTTCATGGGGATTTTATTGGGTGTAGGTGTGATGTGGGTTACTACAGAACTGCTTCACCGCAACAAAAATCAGGAAGAAAAATCGGAACATACGGTGATTGGTGTATTGCAAAAAGTAGATACTCCGAGTGTGTTTTTCTTTCTCGGTATTTTGATTGCAGTAGCGGCACTCCAATCGGCGGGTCATCTGTTGCAATTGGCCACACTTTTGGACAATTCGATTGGCGACATTTACATCATCAACATCATTATCGGCCTTTTGAGCTCGATTGTTGACAACGTTCCGCTGGTGGCCGGTGCCATGGGCATGTACGACATGAATACCTACCCTCAAGACCACACTTTTTGGGAGTTTTTGGCCTATTGTGCAGGAACGGGTGGTAGTTGCCTCATCATCGGTTCTGCCGCGGGTGTAGCCATCATGGGCATTTTGAAAATCGACTTTATTTGGTATCTGAAACGCATTTCTCTGCTCGCTCTTTCGGGGTATTTGGCAGGGGCTGGCACCTACTATGTGATGGTGAAGTACCTCATGTAATATACTTTCAGAATCCTCTATTCGTTAATAACCACATAACCAGGACAGTATGATTCCTATTTTTTCCCAAATCAACATCGGTGCAGACTCGGTGAGCAACGCCTTGTCTGGCGATGGAAACGCGCCTGAGATGGAAACCCTATCCATCCTGGAACTGTTAGCCGCTGGCGGTTGGTACATCATGATTCCCTTGGCGGTACTTTCGGTCATTGCCGTTTATATTTTCATCGAGCGGTTCATGTCTATCCAAAAAGCGGAGAAGGAAGACCCTAACTTCATGAACCAAATCCGGGATTTCATTCACGAGGGAAAAATCGATTCTGCTTTGTCGCTGTGTGCCAGCAACAACACGCCATTTTCCCGAATGATTGAGAAAGGAGTTAAACGCATTGGCAAACCACTGGAAGACATTAGTACGGCAGTGGAAAATGTGGGACGTCTCGAAATTTACAAGCTTGAAAAAAGCATGTCTACCCTAGCTACCATTGCCGGAGCAGCACCTATGATTGGATTTCTCGGAACGGTTATCGGTATGATTGTGACCTTCCACAGCATGAAAGTGAGTGCCAACGTTGAAATCTCAGAACTATCGGGAGGTATCATGCAGGCCATGGTGACTACGGTAGCCGGGTTGGTGATCGGTATCATCGCCTATGTAGCTTACAACGTGCTGGTGGCCAAGGTGGAAAAAGTGGTCAACAAGATGGAAGCCACAACTATCGAATTCATGGATTTCCTTCAGGAACCCGCTTAATCCGTTACTGGCATGGCTATCAAAACCAGAAATAAGGTAAACATTGCCTTCAGCATGTCGTCTATGACAGACATCGTGTTTTTGCTGTTGATTTTCTTCATTGTGCTTTCGACCATGGTGATGCCTTATGGCACGACTGTGGATTTGCCCAATGGAGAAAACCGCACCACCGGAAAAGCAGATCTTGCGGTTACAATTAAATCAGACTTGCAATATGAGTTCAACGGGCAACCCATAAGTCGATCTGCCTTAGAAGGACTATTAATTGAAAAAGCAAAAGCGCAGACTGCCCCACAAGTTGTTTTATATGTGGATGAGGCAGTGCCTACAGGTGAAACTATTAGTTTTCTCGCTTTGGTTAAAAAGCATAAACTCGGTATCGTAATCGCCACCGAGGGCAACTAATTTCCCTGCATTTATGGAATAGGTCTACCCTTACCCCCTCTTTAACAAAACCTCCATTGCTATGAATATTTTCAATGATCCCGACAAGCGAAGCGGCCTTATTGGCACTACTACCTTTCACCTGGTTTTGTTAATTCTGTTTGCCTTGCCATGGTTGGGATTTAGCTACATGGTGCCTCCTCAGAAGAACATCATGTCCCTCACTTTGCAATACGGCACGAGCGAGAGCGGGTCAGGTGAAATGATGGAAGAACCCATCAGCAGCGAAGCAGCCCAACCGGTGACCGAAACCGCTGAGGCTGCTCCTGAAGAAATCATTACCGAAAATAATCCCGAGACGTTTAGTGTTCCAACCTCTGAAGCGCCCACACCTAATCCTGAACCTACACCCCAACCGGAGCCTAAGCCCGAGCCACAACCCGAACCCGAACCAGAGCGCCAGGTTGATCCAAAATTGGCGAAATTGCTACAAAACGCACCTACCAATGCTGGGAAGCCTGCAGATGGCCGGGGAGACGAGAAAAAACCGGGGCTGAAGGGTGATAAAAGAGGCACGAAGGAGGGTAATTCTATGACTGGTGGTGTTGGCCCAGGAGGTACTGGTATCGGTTCGAGTTTAGGCAACCGAAAAATGCTCAACGAAGTACATCCAGCTTATAACAGCCAACAGACCGGAGTTGTAGTGGTAGACATTATTGTTGATAAACGCGGTAAGGTAGTAAAGGCCACAGCAGGTGCAAAAGGCACCACTACTACCAGTTCGGAATTGTTGAAAGCTTCACGTGATGCCGCCTACAAAGCCACCTTCGATCCCAATCCACGAGTGCCTGAACAACGCGGCACCATCACCTACCGCTTCGAATTGAACTAATGACCTACGCGGAAACGCTGGACTACCTTTTTGGCCAGCTTCCCATGTACCAACGGGTGGGCAAAGCAGCCTATAAAGCTGATTTGGATGCCACAATCTCCCTTTGCCACTACTTGGGTAATCCTGAGCGAAAGTTTCGTTCGGTGCACGTTGCCGGTACAAACGGGAAAGGCTCTACCTCCCATTTTTTAGCTTCCATTTTGCAAGAAGCTGGCCTAAAAGTGGGCTTGTACACCTCTCCGCATCTAAAAGATTTTCGGGAACGCATTCGCATCAACGGTAAAATGATTCCTGAAGCAGTAGTCATTCGGTTTGTAGACGAACACCGCACTGCTTTTTCCGAGATGGGACTGTCTTTCTTTGAATGGACGGTTGGTTTGGCTTTTGACTTCTTTGCCCGCGAACAGGTCGATATTGGCGTACTCGAAACCGGCATGGGTGGTCGCCTGGACAGTACGAACGTAGTGCATCCCGAGCTGACCCTCATCACCAACATCGGGATGGATCATCAACAGTTTTTGGGAGACACCTTGGTAAAAATCGCCGGCGAAAAAGCGGGCATCGTCAAAGCTGGTGTACCGCTGGTTGTGAATGAAACTCAAGCCGAAGTACGTTCGGTTTTTGAAGCCAAAGCCAACGAAATGGGTAGTTCTATCGCTTTTGCCGATCAAGTAATCCCTGAAATCCCCTACCCGCTTGGATTGCAGGGCAACTACCAACACCACAATGCAAAAGGAGCCCTTTTGGCCGCTCGTCAGTTAGCCGATGCCGGTTGGCCCATTGAAGAACAGCACCTCGAATCAGGGTTGGCCAACGTAGTTTCTAACACTGGGTTGATGGGCCGCTGGCAAACCCTCGGTCAAGACCCACTGATTCTTGCCGATACTGCACACAACCGTGAAGGGTTGGCACAGGTCATTCCACAACTTTTAGCCCTACCTCACCAGCGGTTACATGTCGTTTTGGGCATGGTCAACGACAAGCTCGCGGATACTGTTTTGCCACTCTTTCCTACATCAGCCACCTACTATTTTTGTCAAGCAAAAATTCCTAGAGCAAAACCGGTAACAGCACTGCAACAACAAGGCGAAAAATACGGTTTGCACGGGGTGGGTTACCCTAGTGTTTCATCCGCATTATCGGCCGCTAAAGCCGCTGCAATGCCCTCTGACCTCATCTTCGTAGGTGGTAGCACCTTCACAGTAGCTGAGGTGGTATAATTTCCTAACCGCACTTTGGTCAGTTTTTCAAAACCCCTATATTTGCATCCCCGAAATCAATGGTGCATTTTGCACTTTCGGAAAAGTTCTTTGGGAAATTAGCTCAGTTGGTTCAGAGCACCTCGTTTACACCGAGGGGGTCGGGGGTTCGA
>CALCCE010000195.1 GCA_937899835.1 uncultured Flavobacteriales bacterium
CTACCACCATCAATCAGCTGTCGGGCTTGCCTTCGGGTAGCATTTTCCCCATCGGCATCACCACCAACGTGTTTGAAGCGGTGGACGCTAGCGGCAACATTACCCTGGATAGTTTCACCATAGAGGTGTACTCTATTCCTGCGCTGAGCATGTCGGCGATAAATGGCCTCTGTGAAACCGCTGATCCGGTGGCGCTTAATGCCAGCCCAGCGGGCGGTGTATTTAGCGGTTCGGGTGTAAGTGGGACAAGTTTTGATCCTACAGCAGTAACTCCTGGCAACCACGAGTTAACCTACACCTTCACCACTACTCAAGGATGTAGCTATAGTACTTCTGTATTTGCCGAGGTGTTTGCCAACCCATTGGTGCAGCTTGGCAGCTTCCCCGATACCATTTGTATTGAGTTGGGGCAAGTAGCTGCTCCGGTGGCTACGCCGGCCGGTGGTGTGTATTCCGGGCTGGGCATTGACAGTATTTTGTTGAACACCCAGGTGGCTGGAATAGGACAGCACTGGATCACCTACACCTATGTAGATGCCAACGGTTGTGTTGGTACAGATTCTACTTTGGCCAACATTGATCAGTGCTTGCCACCGCTTGATGTAGCCAATCCGATAGACGCGGCTGCTACGTGGTCGGTGTTCCCGAATCCAAGCCAAGGCAATTTTAGGGTGCAACACAACTTCCGTGTGTCGGTTTCGGCCCGGGTGTTTGCCCTCGATGGGTCTTTGGTTCAAGAAATTCCACAACTGATTTCAGGCCAGGAAATTCACTTGGAGCAACAAGGCTCCGGGGTTTATTTCCTACAGCTCACCGGCGATGAGGTGAATGAAATCAAACGCATTGTAGTTCAATAAGCGGCCAACGCGAAACACCATTTCAAAAACATTGAATGAAATGAAAAAGCTCCTTTTACTCTTGATTCTTAGTGGGGCATTGGCACCTTTCGGGCAGGCCCAAATCACTTGTCCCAATCCGCCAACGGTAAGCATTGTGGCGTCCAATACCAGCCCTTGCCAAGGCGAAGCGATTACTTTAACAGCTTCCGGGGCCAACACCTATTCCTGGAACAACAACGTGATGAATGGGCAGTCTTTTGTGCCGGCGGCTTCTGGAAATTATGAAGTCATCGGTACCGATAGCAACGGTTGCTCCGACACCGCTTTCGTTGCGATCAACGTGTTGCCCTTGCCGCAGTTAGTGGCCAATTCGAGCAGCTTGAGCATTTGCCTGGGCGATTCCATTCAGTTGACGGCTACGGGTGCCAACAGTTACAATTGGATTACACCTGCCATTAGCAATGGCGACTTCTTTTTGCCTTCCGATACCGGAGCCAACACTTTTGTGGTAGAGGGGACGGGTACGAACGGTTGTATCAACAATTCGCAGGTGATTGTAGTGGTGAAACCCACGCCAGCGCCTCCAAGCTTGAGTGCGACCAGCCTTTCTACTTGTCGCGATGTGGCTTTTGACGAAGAACTGCGGGCCACGCCCTCCGTTGGGCGCGCGGTGTGGTTTGGGGATGCCGAGCGCAACCGGCAGCTGACCACCGAACCGGTGTTGACCTTGCGCAACGATGTAGTTGGTGTAACCACTTTTTATGCGATGAGCTTTCACCAGGGCTGCTATAGCGATCCAACCGCGGCCGCGGTAGAAGTATTTGCCCTGCCAACGATCAGTGCTGGAAGCGACTTTAGCCTCTTAGCAGGGGAGAGGGGACGGTTGAACGGACAAGCCGATGCTGGCACGGACGTAGAATGGCTGTCGGCCGACGAGTTGTCTACTCCTTTTGCACTCGATCCGGAATTTACCGCTACCAACAGCAACGTATTTACCCTGCAGGTGACGGACGCCAACAACTGTGTGAGCACCGATGCGGTGCAGCTCACGGTGAAAAATACCTTGGTGATCAGCAACGTGATGACGCCCAATGGTGACGGGAACAACGATGTATGGAAGGTTTACCCTGAGTCGGTATTGCAGTCGTGCAAAGTGATGGTGTTTGACGGCTTTGGCCGCATTGTGTTGGAACGCGACAACTACCAAAACGATTGGGACGGCACCTACGAAGGTAGCGCCCTGCCCGATGGAGATTATTACTACCACATCCAGAGCGATGAGGTAGACGAAAAGGGAACCTTGGTCATCATTAAATAAAGCAGCTAAACCGCATTACTTGTACGATCATGAAAAATCGCATCCTCACAATCTTGTTCTTTTTGGGAAGCTTGATTCCTGCGGTGGCCCAACAGCAGGCCCAAAGCAGCTTCGACCACGTGAATGCTTTCAACCTCAACAAGGCCTACGCCGGCCTCGATTCTTGTATGCACGTGTTTTTGCAACACAAGCAACAATGGGCCGGGGTAGATGGTGCTCCGGTAAATACTCAGTTTCAAGGCCACTTGCCGATTCAAAACAACATGGGCGTGGGCCTCTCTGCTGGTTCGTGGAAAGCCGGTTTGTTGCGTTCCACCCATATTGCCGCCACCTTGGCCAAGCACCTTGACGTGCAGTCGAAATACCGGGTTGGTGCTGCGCTGAGCCTGGGCTACGCACAGCACAACTTTAATGTAGAAGATGTGGTGGCTTTTGACAATGATGCCTACCTCGGCCAATCGGCGGTGAATGGTGGAGGGGTGTATGCCGACCTGAATTTCTTGTTTGCCTACGACCGAATTGAGGTAGGGGTAGCCTTGCCGCGCCTTTTCAATTCTGCCATTAATTTGGATGTGCCGGAAGAGAACAACGAGTTTAACCCGGAAGGGTATTTGAACGTGCATGGAGCGTATGGCTTCACCTTAAATTCGCAATGGGACTTGCGGCCAATGGCCATCTATCGTTCCATTCCTACAAACGGAGCCATGGTAGATATCAAGGCGGGTTTACAATACCAAAAAATGCTGGAACTGAACTTGGGCTACCGCACCAACAGCGGCATCTTAGCTGCGTTGGATGTGATGCTCAACAATGGCTTTCGTTTTGGCTATGCTTACGATGCGGGCCTCACAAGGCTGAACGGCATCAGTGGTGGTTCGCACGAGTTCTTGGTGGGCTATCGGATGTGCAAGCCCAAACGGGAGAAAAAGGCACCTGAGCCCGTTTATTATTTCACCAGTGGCAACGTTACTGATGCCGCCACCGGCGAAGCTTTGACGGATCGCACCTTGACCTTGCGGAACGACCAAACCGGTGCTACTCAAACCCTTACTACAGATAGCCTTGGTTTTTATGAAGCGCAAGTAGACAGCAGTGTATCCTACACGTTGATGCTTGACGATGCGGATTATGAATCGGTTTCTAAGACGATGCGCATTTCGCCACAGCAAACCCGTACAACGGTGAATTTGCCGTTGACGCACAAAGAAACCAGTATGGTAGGGCAGGTGATCGATGCCGAAACCAAAGCACCTATGGCCGGGGTAGAAGTGTTGCTCACCAATGGGGAGGAGCAGTACAGCGCTATCACGGATGCGCAAGGTAATTTTAGCATCCCTTTCACCGGGAAACACCGGGGCGATGCTTTGGTGTACGAACTCACCTTGCGGAAAGAAGGCTACGAGGAGATGAGGCAAAACCTTGAGCATACCGTCCAAGATTATCAACCCATTGCCATCGATAAGGTGGCAGGTGGTGCTTTGCAGCTTACCAAGGAAAAACAACCGGAGCAATTGGCGGAGATCATCGACTTGAACCCGATTCGCTTTGAGGTGAATAGCGCAAGACTAACGCCAGACGCCAAAGTAGAGTTGGACAAGGTGGTGAAAGTGCTGAATGAAAACCCCGAAATGCGCATCGAGATCGGGGCGCATACCGATTGCACCGGCGGTGCAGAGGGCAATTTGCGCTTGTCGCAAAAGCGGGCTAAATCTACCCTCGATTACATTCAAGCAAGAATTGAAAATCCTGATCGCATCGACGGACAAGGCTATGGCGAAACCCAACCGCTCAGCGATTGTGCTTGTGGTGATTGCAGCAGAACCGACCACGAATTGAACCGCCGAACGGAGTTTCGGATTATTCGATAACCAAGGTAATTACCTGCTCCTTTTGTAGATTTTTCTTCAGTTCAAACCCAAAAATTATTGGCGGGCATCTTCAAAAGAAGGTGTCCGCTTTTTCTTTGAGTGGATGTTTTGTGCTAAATTTTGATAAAAAAATTAGCATTCAGTTAATTTTTGCTAAGTTTGACTTTCGGTAGGCCTCCGGCCGATCCTGTTATCTAAAAAAGACCCGATATCCGTCAGTTCCCCTATATCACTTACTTTTACATTCCTTTTAGCTATCCCCGATATATGCCGCTATTCCTGCGCTTTCATTGCTCGTTCAACCCTACTCCTGGTACTGCTTTTGGTGAGTGCAGGATGCTAATCCACCCCTTATGGCAATGAGCGGTGTAGGGGTTCATTACCTCATGGAGTTTTATGCTTGCGATGCCTCTCGACTCAATGACTGCGTGCAGCTCGAAACGTGGCTGGAGAAAGCAGCTGAATTGGCGGGTGCCACCTTGATCAAAACCGTTTTTCATCAATTTTCACCACAAGGCGTTACGGGAGTAGTGGTGGTAGCCGAAAGCCATTTGGCCATTCATACCTGGCCAGAAAATGGCTATGCAGCAGTTGACTTTTTTACCTGCAATGCTTCCATGGATGGAGAAGCAGCTTTTCAATGGCTTGCTGAAAGGTTGAAATCTGGAAAATCCCATTTCAAAACCGTACACCGGGGCACTGAAGTGGGAGAAGAAGTAGACAAATGAGTTATCGAAAAACCAAAAAGCGGGTATTCGAAATTTTGGAGAAGGGCCAATCTGGTGACTCCTGGAGCCGCCGGGTAGATATTTTGATCATTGGCTTGATCTTTCTCAATATTCTGGCGGTGATCCTCGAATCGGTGGAGTGGATCGAAACAGCTTATTACGATTGGTTTTACGTGTTGGAGATGGTCTCCATCGGTATTTTTTCCATTGAGTATTTACTGCGCTTGTGGTCCATTACCGAGAAAAAGGGCTTTCATCATCCCATCTTAGGGCGCATCAAATACATTTTCTCTTTTCTGAGTTTGGTGGATCTGCTGGCGGTGCTGCCGGCTTACTTGCCACTGTTGCTCACCGTTGATACCCGCATTTTTCGTGCGATCCGGGTGTTGCGCCTGTTTCGTATTCTCAAACTCTACCGCTACAATCGGGCATTCAACCACATTGCCGCCGTATTTCGTTCCACGCGCGAAGAGCTGGTCATTTCTTTGAGTGCTGTGCTTACCCTGTTGGTGGTGGCTTCTTGCCTCATGTATTTTATCGAACACGATGTGCAGCCCGATGCCTTTGGGAGCATTCCCGAAACCATGTGGTGGGGTGTTGCTACACTAACCACCGTGGGCTATGGCGATGTGTATCCCATTACGCCACTGGGCAAGATTTCTGCCGGCGTTATGGCCATTCTTGGAGTAGGCCTGTTTGCCTTGCCCGCTGGTATTTTAGCAAATGGCTTTAGCAAGCGCATCGAAAGTGATACCGATGAAGAGGAAACAGTGGTTTGTGAGCATTGCGGAAAGCCAATAAAAAATTCATGATTATGGGACTATTCGACCGTTTCAAAAAGAAAAAAGAAGACATCAAACTCGATTACAGCCTGTTTGAAATGAAAAAGGGCTTTGTGTTGGACTACTTTTTGAAAACCTGGGAAGTGAAAAAAGTTGACATCTACGATTGGGGCAACGGAGAAACTTCCCGGGAGTACCTCATCGACTCGGGTGATGATGCACAATTCCTCCATGTAGAACCAGGAACTCCCTTAAAGTGCACGCTTTCGAAAACCCTGGAATTACGCGAGATCGATCCTCTGCTGGCTTCATCTATTGTAAAGGCCGATGATGCGCCTCAACAGCTGGTCTACCAAAACGAAACCTACCATAAGGTGTCCTCTGCACAAGGCTACTGTGGCGAAGAAGGCAGTCCGGAAGAAGATTGGTCCAAATTTGTGAACTGGACCTACGACTGTGGCGAAAAGTTTATTTCTGTAGATCGCTGGGACGAGGAGGAGTTTTCCGCTGCTTACGGCTGTTATGTGAAACCGTTCGAATTTTCCGATATTTTACCCCGATAAACGCACTTTTATGTCGAAACGAATTACAGCTGTGCTGGTTATTGCCCTGGGCTTGACCTTGGTAATGTCCGGTTGTGGTGGCAAAGAATTCCCCAACCCAATTGACCAGTTTGTGAAACGCCACATGAACGACAGCAACTACACCCTTATTCTCTACGATATGGAGGTAGATGGAACGTTTTTCAAATCTTATCACCACAAGTATCAGCTGGTGTTGCCAGGCAAGGGCGATGCTGCTCCTACTACCAATGTAGGCCCCTGGCAGGAAGTGAGCGAGGAATACTATCAAAAGCATAAAAACGATTTGGGCATGACCATCGCCTATAAAAAAGATGGGGTGCTCGAAAAGCAGGTAACCCCGCCGGGTTATCAATACGTGGGCGATTCCCGCTATGGCGAATGGCGTACCCACAACGGTTCCACCTTTTGGTCTTTTTACGGTCGCTACATGTTTTATTCGCAGTTGTTTGGCATGATCAACCGGCCGGTTTACCGCCGGGAATACGATGAGTATCGGGGCGGGTATTATGGCTCAAGACCGTATTATGGCCGCGATAAAACTGGTAGTCCGCGCTACGGAACCCGATCGAAAATGACGCAAAAAGAACGCCCGGATTTTTTTCAACGCCGATCGCAAAGCCGGGGCAGTAGCCGCCGGTTTGGGAGTAGAGGATCAGGATTTGGTAAATAAAAAAGCATTGAACCTATGGATTTCCTGAATACACTGGATGGGGTACTCACCTCGCTCATTTACCTGGTAGCCAGCCTTGTATTGTTCCTCATCGGACGTTTTGTTTTCAAGCTGGTGAACAAAAACATTCAAATGAACCACGAGCTGGTGGAGAAAGACAACCTCGCGTTCGCTTTCACCAACGTGGGCTATTTTGTGGGACTGCTGATCGCGATTTGGAGTTTGTATGTTGGCGAAGATCTCGGTCATATCCTCGACAACCTGCTGGATATTTTCATCTTGGGGCTGCTTTCCATCTTACTGCTCAATGTTTCGGCTTTTCTCACCGACAAGGTGGTGTTGCCCCAATTTTCGATGCGAAAAGAAATTGTGGACGACCAAAATGTGGGTGCTGGTTTGATTGAGGCCGCTGTGTACATTGCCAACGGTTTGGTGATTCACGGAGTGCTCATTGAAAACCCTGACGGCTACCTCGAAATTTTGCTGCTTTGGGTAGTGGCGCAAGTGGCGTTTTTGTTGGTGTCCAAAGTCTACAACCTCATCACGCCTTTCAATGCGCACGATGAAATTGAAAAAGACAATGTTGCGGTGGGAGTAGCCTATGCCGGGGCAATTCTGGCCGTGGCCAACCTCATTCGTATGGGGGTGGAACAGGAGGCCGAAAACTGGATTCAGGTAGCCGAAAACCTGGGCTTGGGAACCGGCATTGGTTTGCTCATGTTGCCCCTTGCGCGGCTGCTGGCCGACAAAGTGCTGTTGCCTGGGCGGAACTTGACCGACGAGTTGGTGAATCAAGAGAAACCCAACGTTGGTGCCGGGGTAATTGAGGCTTTCGGCTATGTAGGCGGTTCTATTCTCATTTGCCTTAGCTTCGCCTAAGTCGTGTTTCGGTCCCGAACCGTCTGGATCAAAGCCGCCATTTTAGCTACCGGCATTTCTGGCCTGGTAGCAGAATTTATTCTTTCTACACTTGCCAGTTATTTCATTGGCGACACCGTTGTGCAATGGACGCTGGCCTTGTCCATCATGCTCTTTAGCATGGGGCTGGGCAGCCACAGTAGCAAACGGGTAAAACGGCACCTGCTCACCACTTTTGTACTGATCGAGATCAGCCTTTCGCTGCTCATTGGTTTGGCTCCCCTGTTGGTGTATGCGGTGGCCGGCTATTGGCAATACATTCACTTGTTAGTCTACGGTTTAGCTGCATTAACCGGCTTTTGCATTGGCTTTGAGATTCCTCTGGCCACCCGCCTGAACGAAGACTTTGCCGACCTGAAAGAAAACGTTTCCAGCATACTCGCATGGGACTACGTGGGCAGTTTGATTGGTGGGTTAGCATTTGCCTTTTTAGGCTTGCCGGTGCTGGGCTTGAAAAACACCGCTTTTTTGGTGGGAGGACTCAACCTGCTGGCTGCCATGGTGTTGTTCGTTTCCTATTGGAACTTTTCTGGCCAACGGAAGTGGTGGCTTGGCGGGAGTGGTGTGCTGGCAGCAGGCATCTTAGCGCTATTTTTTACGCAATCAGGGGCCATCACGCAATACGGAGAGCAAAAGCGCTACAAAGACAAAATCGTTTTTGCCAAAGAATCGGCTTATCAGAAGTTGGTGGTGACTACCTGGCTGGGGCATCACTGGTTGTACATCAATGGCAATTTGCAACTGAGCACCATCGATGCGTTTATGTACCACGAACCCATGGCGCATCCGGTGATGCACCTGTGCAAAGAGCGATCGCACTTGCTGGTGATTGGTGGTGGAGACGGTTTGCTGGTGAAAGAACTGCTAAAATATGTTGATGTTCAACAAATTACTGTAGTCGACCTCGATCCGGCCATGACCGATTTGGGAGCTCAATTCGGCCCCATGGTGGCGGCCAACGATTCGGCTTTCCACGATCCGAAGGTGCAGGTATTGAACCAGGATGGTTTTGTTTTTCTGCAACAATCCGAGGCTTTCTACGATGCTATATTACTGGATTTACCAGACGCCAAAGGCATTGACCTCAACAAGCTGTATTCCAAAGAATTTTACCAGATGGCTTACCGCCATTTGCGGCCCAACGG
>CALCCE010000196.1 GCA_937899835.1 uncultured Flavobacteriales bacterium
CATGGATTTGGTAACTGATCAGGACCTTTGGGGTGTTTTTCGAAAAATCAATCGCCTGACCGATTTGATGAATCAATATTTAGAGGCGAGGAAAAAGCAAATGAAACTTTTCCCTTTTCACGATACTGAGTTGGAAATGGAGTTGCTCTTGCTGCACATTGAACTGTTACGGGAGATTTAAACTCAACGATAATCGGACTGCTCTTTAGTGAGTGGTCCGATTTTTTATTTCAATGTTTCTTATTTCTCATCCTGTTTTGACTCAAAACGCTTTGGCTACAAGGCATTGCGTCCTAAAACGTTAAACTATTAAAGAAAAGTTACGCTTACTTACCACTTGTGCTTTAAAGAGAACATTAGAAGGAGGTAGCAATGTAAAATTTTGCGTCTACGGTAATTCTGTACCCCAACTGAGAATTGGTAAATTCAAGGTTCTCATATTCGAGTTTTTCTTGAAGGTTCAATACCATAGGATCGCCATAATCTACAATGTAGTTGTCGGGCACAGTTCCAATTACTCCGTCCCAACAAGAAATTTTAGACTGCACCTGAAGTAAGGCAACAGCAGGAATGACGTATTGCTCGGAAATTCCGGTGCAATCAAATTGGCCCACCGTAAAGTTCGACCCACAAATAGAGAGATCAAAAACTCTGGTAATGTCTTTTGCGCCTACTGCCAACAAATGACCTGCATCGGTGCAATTACTACCGTAAAAGCTCACATTTCCTAATTGGACATTCGTTATCGTAAGCTCGCTGGCTTTGTAATAACCGTAACGAATATTCAGCGTTTGGGTTTGAGATTCGCTTCCTTTGTAAGCCGTCATTCGAACGGTGTAGTCTCCAAATTGATCGTATAGGTGGGTAGGCTCACTGATCGTGGAGAAGTTACCGTCTCCAAAATCCCATTCATACCGATCTGCATTGACGGAGCAGTTGGTGAAAGTGAATACATGATTGATTTGACCAGATTGCGCATGATTCACCTCTAAACAGGCCGCTAATTCTCCACCGGAAGGTGCATCTCCCTCATCGTCTTTGTTGCAGCTCCACAAGGCGACTAATAGGAATATCAGGACGAATGTATTGGTTCTCATAAGCAGGTGGGAAACAATTGAAAAAAGGTTGTAGTGAATAGAATTTTGATGGATTGGTACCGAATATCTAATATCGATACCTGATCCTTGAACCAAGGTAAACGGAAAACCTGGTAGCCCAAACTCGCATTGAGTAAAGCGCTTACCTCATTGCGTGAAATACAATTATCATTGAGTATACAGTCGCAATTGTTGGCATTACTTATATCCTTTCCCTCCAAATAATTAGCTCTCTCCCCTGTTCAACCAGACGGGGAGAATCATAAGCCCTAAGAATGAGGATGCGAATTGGCCACCTCATCTAATGGTGTAATGGGTTGTGCTACGCTCCAATGCTCGGTAATTTTGGCGTCTTCATCCAAACGAAACCAATCAAACACCACTCTTTCCTGCTCTCCGAAAAAGTGGGAATGCGCCATCACCAGATCCCCCGAACTGAGAATCATTTTGTTCTCGTGCAGCTTTCGACCTTGGGGTTGCGATGCTAAATGTTGACACAATAATTCGCGTCCCTTTAATGCGCCCTCCTGTTCGTGGTGAAGTTTTCATTGACGAGCTCATCTATCAAGTTGAGGTGACCACGGTTCAATATCCGATGTAAAAAATGTTTTACGGTAGCCTTTTGGGGTAATGGCCTACAGGCGCATCAAAAAAATTAAAAGGCTGCCTTTATGAGTACTTTTCCAATAGCACTTAATCGAAAATCAGTTTACCTGAACTGATTCCATCAGGGCCCGAAACTTGAAAATAATAGACTCCTGACGCGATGCCTTCCCGAGAGAGTTGGTGTTGGCTTTGGCCGTTTAGCAACCAATTTCTAATTGTTCTACCGTGCATATCAACGATGGTAAAGGCATAGTTTTCTTGGGTTAATATTCCCAGATCTACCGTCAACATCCCAGCCACCGGATTGGGATAAATGCGAATGGCTTGCTTTGAGTGGGTGAGGATACCAACGTTGTTGAGGTCCACAGAGTCGCAAACCGTTACATTGCCACAACGACCAAAAGCTTGCACGCACACTTCATATTTGCCAAAGTTGGTGTAGGTATGGGTTGGGTCGACTTGCGTTACCGCTGGAGTACCATCACCAAAGTTCCAGGAAACCGAATCGGCCCAGTAGATGGGGTTGGTAAATTGTGCGGTGAGGCTGTTGAGTTGCATGGGAATCTCCTCGGGTAAAGGAGGTGCATAGTAACAACTGTCGCAGGCATTCGAGTCAAAATTATAGGGCTGAGCCATCACCTCTACCGTATCGGTAAAAGAAAAGATCGGGTGAGTAGTGAAAGGCAAAAAACTATTGGAAGTGAGCACCAAGGGATCCACTTGCATGGCTACCGCATTGTCCTGACAATAGGTATTGCCGAGCGTATCGGTGCGCACCAACATGGTTTTGCCTCGAAAAGCACTGTTAAAAGCCCAGGGCGTATCACCACCAAACAACCAATCGCCGTTGGCAAATTGGTTGAGGTGCTCAAACCTGCGGTTGGCGATGGTATTGGCCGATCTGAAGCTTCGAGCTTGCAAGAGCTGCCCCACGGTATCGATGTGCAGCGACAAGCCGAATTGCTGGAAGGTATTGGTGTCGGTGAAATACCCACCAATTCGGTAGCCTTGACTGGTTTCCATCATTTCTACACTGGAATCGAAATCGCCACCATCGTAGGTGTAGGCCCAATCTACCTGACCATTGATGTCGGTTTGAAACACCATGGCATCGTCTTGGGTGAAGGGCGTGAAACGTACGCCACTCACGATGATTTTTTGGTCGGGAGTAACCACTACATCGTAGGCATTTTCGTCGGTAAAAGTACCGTAGGTGTGGAAACCAAACAGATCGCCCACACTGTTGATGACGGCTACAAAAGCATCGATGTCGCCATTGTTGAATGAAAGTGTGGTACCTACTACCACAAAGCCGAGGTTGCCCACCGCTCGAATACGGCGAGGAGTATCCACCGAATTCCCACCGAGATTGAGTACCCAAACAGCATTGCCTTGATCATCCAGTTTCAGGATAAAAATATCGTAATCCAAACCTGGTGGATTAATTCTTCGCCCTACTACCGCAAAACCACCGTTGGGATCAATGGTCATATCGAAGGGCTCATAGCTGGCGGAGGCATCGCCGTATTCTTTTCGCCAAAGTATTTGCCCCGCAGCATCGGTTCGAATTAACCATACCCGGCTTTCTTTGGCCGCCGGTGCTACCCAGGTTTCGGCCAGGGTGATGGCACCTCCATCGGGCAAAGCCCGTACGGCTACCCCACGCGCGTTCCTGATTTGCCGCCCAAACGAGTAACTCCACAATTCATCTCCGTCAGGATCAAGTTTGCGTAGGCCTACCCGACGGAAAGGCTGTAGGGAGTCTACGATTTCGGCAGCAACGAAAATATGGTCGTCCAAAGCAATGTCAACGTCTTCGATGGATATACTGATGGGCAATGCATCGAAGCCTTCGATGTGTTGAAAAAGGTGTTGACTTTGCACATGGCTAAAGCCAAGGAAACAGCCGATGAATAGAAGAATGCGTTGCACCATGTGAATCGGGGTTTAGGGTAAAGATAGGGCTTCTGGTGCAGCAAGAGCCAGAAAGCGTTTTTCGGGTTTGCAGAGTCATAGCATGGTGGAATAATAGGTCATAGTATTGACCCAAAGTGCCCTTGATGCGGTTCAATTGTTCGCCCAAGCCTTTCACCATTCTGTTTGGTGTTGGTTACCACCTATACCGAAAGCCCGTTGCTGAAGCAAGAGATCATCTCGAAGGTGTTGACGAAATGGGTTGATTCCACGCGCCAAAGCGCATGGTTGCCCCCCCAAAGCTCCAAATTCAAGGCTAATTTTTGTCTTGCCGATGACACAAGATCGTTTCCACAACACCTGAAAACCGCAATAGGACGCTAACAATACACTCGAATAAAAGCCATCCAAAAGATTCATTAAACACTTAAAAACAGTAACTTAAACCAAAAAAAATCTTACTATCGAACCAAAAATTGCCTTGTAACAATCCAATTAAACCAAGCCCGCCGGGCCTATTTAGGTATAACTTATTTTGAGTCTGCGTAGTTAAATACAGCAACACTCAATTATTCAAAATACCGAACCATGAACTTTCCAGAATCACCCTCTTTCAACGCTAAAATAGACCCTAACCGCGAACTCCCTCACGCTTCTCCCGAAGACGGACAATTGATCGCCGAATTAAAAAGCAAGCAAGTTAATGCCGGTGCATTGCGGGTTGGCGACAAGGCTCCCAATTTCGCCTCTAAAGATGGATGGAATCAATCGCACACCCTTTCTTCCTTGTTGTTGAACCACAAGGCCATTGTAGTGAATTTTTACCGCGGCATGTGGTGCCCATTTTGCAACATCGAACTTCGTCGGTTGCAGCAGAGCCTCAAAGAATTTGAATCGAACCGGGTGGGTATTGTGGCCATTTCGCCTCAATCTCCCGACAACTCATTGGCAACGATGGAGAAGCACAACCTCGATTTTGTAGTGCTTAGCGATGTGAAAAACGAGGTAGCCAAACAGTTTGGTATTTCTTTCCCGGTTCCGTCTTACTTACTCGATGTTTATGCAGGATTTGGGTTGGACCTCGCGCAGTACAGTGGTCAAAGCCCGGTAGAATTGCCTTCACCGGCTACTTATGTGATCGACCGCAGCATGCAGGTGCGCTACGCTTTTGTGGAGGAGGATTATTCGCAGCGGGCCAATATTGAAGAATTGAAACGGGTGATCAGAGATTTATAAATTGGGGTTCGTCAAGTGGATTTGACGAAATAAGGGGTAGGCACAACTCTCCGGTGTCTACCCCTTTTTTTTGCTTTTCATTTCGTGTCAGACCCACCGAAGCCTTTTCGGATTCCAATGCTCAAATGTTGCCGGTTGGCTTTTACCCCATTTACATATCCCGGCATTTCCGGCCTTAGCCCCAGGTAAAAATGGTACTGTGGAACAATCCACCAATTGGGGGCTAGTTCAAATTTGCCCGCTACTCGGGCAATTGCTCCAAAATAAACCTGGAAATCATTCGAGGCGTAAGCATCAAGCTGCCGTTCAATCTGCCCTCCGTATGCATATCCTGAAGCGCGATATTCTCCGCTTACCTGCTCTTGCAATCGCACGCCAACCTGCATGCCCAAATTGAAGCAAAACATTTTTAAAAATTTGATGCGCATGGGGTAAATTCCACCTTGCAGCATGGAGCGGGTGATTTTTCCTTCTTCAAATGCATTTCCCAAAAGGGATAAACTTTCAGTTGTGTAGCTCCCTGAATACCAATCAAATGCAAGGAAGATCCTTGGCGTGTAATTATCAGCCATTTCCCAATCCTCCTGTGCCATACCAATAGTGAAGCCCGTTCCTCCCGAAAAAGAGGCAATATCGTATGGATAGCTTCTTGCCCATTCCAGGTATCGAAAATCATGAAAATGATTGCGGTTCATGCCGCTGTAAAGTTCCAAGGACTACGCATTTAGCAAACTCGGTAAAAGCAAAATCCAAAGGAATAATAGGCGTATCATAAGGTATTGAGGTTGATGGTTGGTATAAGTGGGTAGCGATACTTGAAGGATACCTACTCAAGGAGCAGGGTTGGCCGAAAGCTCAAAATTTTAACCGGATCGGTTGCCCCAAGACCAGGTTAAAGCGCCTTTTTCACGCTGCTGTACTACCGTTTCTGTATTATAGATCGGAAAAGGGACTCCACCAGAAATCCGGGAAGTCTACAATCCACCCCATCATTTTTGCAAAAGAAGCGCAGAAGGTATTTACTTAGACTTTCGAGGTTTCCTTTTGATCTCTGGACCAATCGAAGCGCTTTCTGATGCCAATCGCCCCCAATTGCCGAAAGGC
>CALCCE010000197.1 GCA_937899835.1 uncultured Flavobacteriales bacterium
TGGCTTTCGCCCAAACCGGCCCCGGAGGCGTGGGCGATGCTTCCAGCCTCAAACTTTGGTTGCGCGCTGATGCGGGCGTGTATACCGATGCCGGCATTACCCCGGCTACCGACAACCAACCGGTGCAGGAATGGCACGATCAAAGTGGCAACGGGTTGGTGTTTTCCCAACCCTCCGGCTCGGAACAACCTACTTACAAAGCCAACTTTGTGAATGCTGAACCAGTCTTGCAGTTTGACGGGGTAGAAAATTGGATCGGAGGCACCATCAACAACGGCAGCCTATCCGACAATTTTACCATTTTTATTGTAGCGCGGTTTGGGCACCTCAATCAGCCCAATGGCGATTATGATTACCTGCTCTGCGTGGGCGGAGGGTACGTGGGCGCCAACCGCAACCTTTCCCTGTCGCGCTCTGCTGGAAATTTCCCCTCCGGTGGCGACCGCTACTTCACCTTCGATGGTGCCAAATATAAAATCGACCAAAACATTCCCGGCCAAACCTGGACGGTATTTTCCGAGCGCTACTGGACCATTGCTCCACGGCACCGCAACTGGTTCAACGGATCACTAAAATCGGTACCGGGACCGCAATCGCCCTTGCAAACCAACGGCCTGTTTGAAATTGGGCGCTACACTTCGGGCAATAGCCACCACTTCAAAGGCGAAGTGGCAGAGGTGATTGTATACAACTACGAGCTGAACAAAGCCGAACGAATCATCATACAGAATTACCTCGCCTCAAAATACGGCATTGCGGTAACGGACGACAAGTATGCCCACGACGATACCCACCGCCACGATGTGTTTGGCATCGGCAATATGGGCACCAACAATACCCAATCCGAAACCGCAGGTCCGGATATTGTGGGCATTTACAACCCTTCTACACTATTGGGCCTCGACTACCTGTTGTTGGGCCATGATGACAAGCCTTTGGGCTTTGCCACCACCGATGTGCCGCCGGAAATGAGCAGCACCGGCTTGCGCCTGGAACGCTCCTGGCGGGCGAGTTCGATCAACAATCCGGGCACGGTTACCCTAAAATTCAACCTGACGGGCATCCCCATCGCGAATCCTGACGAGGTGGAATTGTTGATCGATGCCGATGGGGTGTTTGCCAGCGGTGCTACCCGCCATACTACCGGTCGTTCGTGGGATGCCACCAATGCAGTACTCACTTTTACCGATGTAGACTTGACCGATGGGGATCGACTGAGTTTGGCCTGGGGTTCAATGAGCTATACCTTGAACCTTACTTCGACTAAAGGCAACCAACCAGGGGCCATTGAAGTGGTGATCGACGGCGGACTTTCTCCCTTGGTGCTGCTGGATGATGCAGCTAACCTGAGCGAGGCTGATTTCAACACCATGAACAGCTACCGGACCAGCAATTGGCCTTCGGAAGGCGTTACTCCATCTGCTCCCAGCCTTACCTATGAAGAGTACCTGAGCAATGTTTCCCGCCCACTACTCGATAACCTAAGTGCAGGACGGTATGCGGTAAAGGTGATTGACCGCACCGATCCGGCCAATTGGGTGACGTATGCTGAAGAGCGCACCCTTGGCCATGAAGTGAGCTTCAATACCATTACAGGAGCCAGCTATAGTGCGACCGATCAAACCGTTACTAAAACGGCTGCCACCGGCTGGAACAACATGACTACCGAGTTTCGCAACCAGGCCGATCCGAACGGCAGCGGTTGGAGCGAAGCGGAAATCATTACCGCCAACACCAAACATGCTTTCGGTTTCTTAAACGATGCAGCTTCCAATACCTACCTCACCAGCATGAAGCACGGCTTGTTGCTGGACGCGGGTGCGGTTTCCATCATTGATGGCGGCAACACCACTGCAACGGGTACCACTTATGGAGTAGGCGACCGCTTCCGGGTAGCTTTTGAAAACGGCACCCTCACCTATTACAAGAACAAAGAAACGGTAGGCAGCTCGGTAGCCATTTCGGGCATCACCAAATTCATTCCTTCAGTAGAGACTTATGAGCAGAACGCCGAACTGCGCTTTGTGAGCAGCCTGGGCTTTTTGGAAATGGGTCAAACCGTAACGACCCTCAGTTGCAGTGCAGCAGACAATGGCAGCATTTACCTCGATGCTCCGCAGGATGTCAACTTTTTGTGGAGCAACGGCAGCAACTCCCCGGCTCAGGACAACCTTACCCCAGGCATTTATTCGGTAACCGCCATTCTGCCCAACGGTACGGCAACTACCCACAGCTATTTGGTGGGCAACGAAGTGAACTGGTCGCCGGTGAACTACTTCACTTTTCCAAATCCTGCTACCAATACGATCCAACACAATAATGCTACCGGGAACATTCCCGGAGGAGGCACTTTCCTGCAAACGGCGGATGCCCGTTCGATGAATCAATTTCCCGGGAATTTTACCAATCCCAACGAGTGGGCTTCTTTTGAGGTGGTGACTCAGGCGATGACTTCTTCGGATGTTCCGCCTACGGGTTGGCCCACTGCGGCCACCAACTTTCCTTACGGCGTTTATTTCGGGCTGGAAGCCACCCAAGCCGGCACCAGCGATTACGGCATCTATTTGTGGGGCGCGGGTGGCAACACCTCGAATGTACTGTGGCTGAACAACAACGGCAGCTGGACGGTGATTGGGACGGCCTTCCACGGCGACCGGCTCAAACTGCAAATTACCGACAACAGCGGCAGTAAAAACCTGGAAGTGTACCGTAACGAAGTGCTGGTGACCAGTGTGCCGTTTTTGGGTACTGCTCCCATATATGAATTGAAGGCAGAGGCCTACCACGAAAACAATGCGGTAAAAGAAGCACTTTGCTCCTTCCTTTGCGACCTGAAACCTTCTTTCAACCGGTTGAGCGAACAGCTGGATGGACAGCAGTTCTATACCCTGGACAGCAAGTTGTTTTTCTACTACGAAGGGGAATACAACACGGGCACCCTCAACTACAAAGTAGTCTCAGAAATGGGAGCGGATGTGACCAATGTGGTGCCCCTCACCTCGCCCGATGGCACAGCTACCGCCTCCAAATCGTTTGGCGACAACCGCTATGTGCTGGATTTTCATCAGCTGGCGGACGGTTACTACACCCTGGAGGTGACCAACGAAAAAAACGAAACCTATTCACTTAGAATTTACAAATACCTCTAACGAGCGATGAAGTATTTGCCCATAATCAATACCGCCCTGCTGGTGGTGGTGCTTTCCATAGTAGCCCTTACGGCTTTTGACAAACCCAAGATGGCTTATGTCGATTTGGGAACGGTGTTCAACGAATTTGCCATGCAGCAGGAGCTGTCGGGCCAATTGGAACAACTGAACAACACCCGACAGGTGCAGCTGGACAGTTTGGAGGTGAACCTGCAACGCATGGCCAGTTTGCCGGAGTTCAATCCGGAAGCGCCCAACACCCGCTTTTTGCAGTTGCGCCAAGATTACCTGCAACGCAAGGAGCAATACGAGCAGGACAGCCAACGCCTGGTGCAGGAATACGACAAGCAAATCTGGACCCAGCTGAACCAGTACCTCAACGATTTTGGCCAAAAGGCCAACTACAGTTTTGTGTTTGGTGCCAACGGCCAGGGCTCGGTGATGTTTGCCGATGCGGAATTGAACCTTACCAAAGAAGTCATCTCTTACATCAATGAGCGCTATGAAGGCAAGTAAGTTTTTGGTTTTGGCGCTGTTGGGCGGCATGCTGTTGGGCTGTTCGTCCCACACCAGCGATCCGGTTGGCTACTGCGAGGCGGTGGAGCAAGCGGGTGATTTGGTGGCCGAAAAGGCCATGGAAGAAATGATTTACCAGGTGCGCCAGGTGCCGCGCGAATACCAGGTGCTGCAACAGTTGGGGGTGAGCACTTCTCAACAGGCCTTTGATCAGGCCATGCAGGAAAGCACGGGCATTCGCTACTTTGAAATGCGCCTGCGGCCCCGAATGGGTGCCCAGGGTGCGGCTCAAAAAGGCGTGGGCTCACAAGCCGCCTGGCAGGAACGCGACCAGTATTTGTCGTACAACCTGGGCCAGCACCTTCGGTTGGTGGTGGGCAACGATACCTTGCCTTGCTCGCTCGCCCACCGGGTAGCCGCCCACGACATGACGCCTTTTACCAGCTACTGGCTGGGTTTTGAAGGCCCTGAAGTGCCGACCGGCACGGATGTTCAATTGATTTACAACGACCCCTTTTTTAACCACGGGCCCCTGAAGTTTATGCTTCCGGGTGCTGCCCTTGAAGCATTGCCCACGATCCAATTCAGCGAATCATGATCCAGAATTTTCGCAAACACCGCAGTATCCGCCTCATCGCTATGGGCCTTAGCCTGGCTTTGATTGGCGAAATGATAAGTCCTACCGCTGCCTGGGCCATTTCCAGCGGCCCCATGCAAGCCGAGTTCACGGGTTTTACCCAAGCTTCCAGCTCACAGCTGGTGAATCCGGTAACGGGTGATTTCTCCTACAACATTCCCCTAATGAGCGTAGAGGGTTATCCCCTCAACCTCAGCTACCAGGCCGGCATCGGCATGGACCAGGAAGCCAGCTGGGTGGGCCTGGGTTGGAGCCTCAACCCGGGGGTGCTCAACCGCACCATGCGTGGGTTGCCCGATGATTTTAAGGGGGATGTGGTGGAACGGAACCACCACATGAGGCGCGACTTCACAGTAGGAGTTGGGATGTCTGCTCAATTGGAATTGATTGGAACTCAGGATTACATGGAAGTGGCTTCCTTCAATTTTTCCGCAAGAAGCGGGTTTGAATTTAACAACTACCGAGGGATCGCCTTTAACCGTGGATACAATTATGGTTTAAACCTATTTGGTGCAGTAGACTTGGGCTTAGGAGTAGAATCCAGCACAAGAGCTGGACTCTCTGCAAATGGAAGCGCAAGAGCCACATTTCCAAGAACGACCCCAGAACGAGATGGTATGCCAGGGGTCCAAGGAAACATTGGTGTTGGAGCAAGCTACAATAGTCGTAGTGGCCTCTCTAACATTGCAGTCACTACCTCTTTTACGGCAGGTACGCACCGGTACGATTGGAACAGAAGAAGAGGAAGTGTATCAGGACTCTCTTTGGGAGCCAGTTCTTCCATTCCTATTGGCACTCAAACCTCTATTCCAACTGCTAAATACCCACGAAGGAATTATGTTGGAAACTTTAATACCAAGCTATTAGGTTACGAACAGACTGGCCTCCTTATCTCCGGTAAAATGGATGCAAAAATTGGCTGGGAAAACTACCAAAGTTGGAAAAACGATGTAGATGCCTACGGCTACCTCTACCATGATGCAGCAACAGATGCCTCAATGACAGATTTCAACCGGGAAAAGGAATCTGTTTTAGGTACTCATTTACCCAACTTACCGGTCTCTCACCAAACCTATGATTTGTTTTCAGCCTCAGGGCAAGGCATCAGCTATCAATTCCGGGCACATCGAAATGACTTTGGTTCGGTAAGTGATCCATTTTTGAAAGAAACGAATACCAACGTGGCGGTTGGAGGAGAGTTCGCTACTGGTGATCTTTTCAAATTAGGATCTAATGTTAACCTCAACCTGATCAATACCAAATATGGTGATTGGGATACGAAAAACAGAACTCGATTCATTGGGCGAACCGATGACCTCGTGGAGGATATTTTTGAGTATGAGCCCTACTATTTCAAAAAAGCCGGGGATTTTAGCCATGTAAACGAAAACCATTGGCATGACATCGGAGAAGATGCACCCGTTTATTTTAAAACCGAGTCCAGTTACGGAGGAATCAATCATGAGTTAACCGGGCAATTGCTAAAAGGGAATGGAGCCGAAGTCGGTACACCCATTAGTGGATTGGCAAAGGCTTACCGGGAGAAAAGGTCGGGAAACTTTCATTTTCTGGATGCTGGATTAGCTTCAGGCTACGCTCTGAACGATAGTATTTTGGACTATTCCGGAGTAACGAGTTATCCTTATCAAGTACCG